>JBFLWO010000495.1:0-2019 GCA_040757755.1 Actinomycetota bacterium | reverse complement strand
GCCGCCCGGCCCGCCGGCGGCGTGGGTCGTCACGACGACACCGCCGGCCCCGGCTGCCGGGGCGCGGCCCTAATGGCCCGGGCGTGAACCCCGTGCCGTGCCGCGGTGCGCCCTCTCACCCAACGCGCTGCCACTGCCTGCCCCGGCGTCCCGCCTCGAGCTCTTCCTCCGACAGGGCGGCCTCCGTGCCGTCGCCCCCGGTCACCACCCCGCCGGCGTCGGGCCGCGGGCCGTCGCCGGCCGCCGCTGCCGCCGCCAGGCGTCCCCGCCGCGCGTTGTCCAGCAGGAGGATCAGTCCCAGCACCAGGATCATCACCGCGAGCACGATCGCCACCGGGCGCGTGAGCGACCGGGCGCGGAACACCTCCACGTCACGCAGCTTCGGGACCTGGACCGGCTCGAGCAGCACCCGCTCACGCGCCGGGATCCCCCCCCGCTTCTGCTCCGACGTGATGTACGTGCGGAACGCGTCGGTCCACCGCGTCGCCAGCGCGACGGCGCCCTCCTTCGAGGGGGCGAGCGCCCGGATCCGCAGGAGGGGCAGCGGTCCGGCGCCCGGCTGGTCGGCGCTGAGGAGGAGCGCCGGGAACACCTTCCCGTTGATCGGGCCCTGCTCCAGCACCCGGGTGCGGACCACGTCGGAGCCCGCGAGGCGCGAGTACAGGGCGGCGAGCTCCGTGAACCGGGACGAGTCCCCGAACCGGCTGTCGCTGGGGTCCGCGTCGGGGTCGAGGATCGTGCGGCCCCACGGGAAGCCGCTCTGCGTCACGAAGATCGTGCTGTCGCTCTGGTAGATCGTCTCGGTCCGCAGATACGTCAATCCGCCGAGGCCGACGCCCGCGACCAGGCCGATGACGAGAAGCAGCCAGTACCGGCGGAGGGCGCGTGACAGTCGGTTCAGATCCATATGTCCATCCCGTGCCTGACTTTGGGATTGGCGAACGTGCCCATCGCCTCGGCCAGGCCGCGTGAGACGGTCGACGAACCGGCGCAGCGCACGTCCGGGCGACAGCGATTGTAGGCGGCCCCCCGTGGCGGCTCCACTCGACGGAAGTCTAGGACCGGTACCCGGGCGCTAACCGATCGGGGCGGCATGACACCGGCCGCGCGAGCCGGCACGGAAGCTGCGGTACCCTTGGCCGCGGTTCCCGTGGACGCGACCGACGCCCCCCACACCCCGGGTCGCATCGACGCCCTGCTCGTGTGCTCGTCCGGCGGGCACCTGTTGCAGCTCGTCAGCCTTCGCCCTGCATGGGAGGGCTTCTCACGGGTGTGGGTCACGTTCGACAAGAGCGACGCGCGGTCGCTCCTGCGCGACGAGCGCGTCGTGATCGCCCACGGGCCGACCAACAGAAACGTCAAGAACCTGTTCAAGAACCTGTGGCTCGCGTGGCGGGTGATCGCGCGGCACCGCCCGCGGGTCGTCCTGACGACGGGGGCGGGGGTCGCCGTGCCGTTCGCCTGGGTGGGGCGCCTGCGCGGCGCGCGCGTCATCTACGTCGAGAGCTTCACCCGCATCGACAGCGTGTCGATGAGCTGCAGGATGATCCGCCCCGTCGCGCACCAGGTGTACGTCCAGTGGCCCGAGACGACGGCGCTGGTGCCTGGGTCGAAGTACGTCGGGAACGTCTTCGCCGACACCGACGCCGCGTGATCTTCGTCACCGTCGGGACCAACGAGGCGCGCTTCGACCGGCTGCTTCGGGCCGTCGACGGCCTCGACGTCGACGAGGAGATCGTCGTGCAGAACGGCGCGTCCGGCGTGCGCCCCGCCCGCGCCTCGTGCGTCGACTTCCTGCCGTTCGACGAGATGGTCGCCCACGTGGACCGGTGCCGCGTCGTCGTCACCCACGCGGGCGTCGGCTCGATCCTGCTCGCCCTGTCCCGCGGGCGGCGCCCCGTGGTGGTGCCCCGCCTGAAGCGCCACGGGGAGGCGGTCGACGACCACCAGGTGCCGCTCACCCGGCGGCTCGCCGCGCAGGGGCTCGTCACCGCCGTGGAGGACCTCGACGGCGGCCTC
>JBFLWO010000494.1:0-2027 GCA_040757755.1 Actinomycetota bacterium | reverse complement strand
CGTGCCGCGGGAGGCGCCCTGCGGCGGCGCACCGCCCGCAGGAGGACGACGCCCACCGCGAGGAGGCCCGCGCCGACGGCGAGGAGCACCACCCCCGCCCACACGAGCGCGCCGAACTTCGCGCCCAGGTCTGCGGTGACGGCGATGCCGGCGGAGCCGTCCGCGTTCATCGCCACGACGCGCCAGTCGCCGCCGCGCACGTCCCACGTCAACCGGCGCTCGCCGCGGCCCTGCGCCGTCGCCACCCAGAACGGCTGCGCCGCCGGCCGGGCCGGCGTGCGGGTGCCGCGCTCCCGCCGGTAGGCGGGCGTGAGCGGGTCGAACGCGAGGTCGGTGACGACGTCCCGCGCGACCCCGTGGAGGTAGCGGTCGACGTCGGCCCGGGGCCCCACCCCGAGGAAGATCGGCTTCGCGCCGCGCGCCCGGATGCGGATCGTGCCGACCCGGTCCCCCAGCCATCCCGGGGCGTCCCCCAGGTCCACGCCGTCGCTCACGATCGCCCGGGAGTCGGTGGCGAAGCGCCCCTGGCCGGACGTGAAGAAGCCGTCCCGGTCCGTGTCGGACCGGCTCGCCCACACCAGGAGCCCGCCGACGATCGCGGCGAGCACCCCGACGACGCAGGCGACCACGCCCGTGACGGCGAGCAGGAAGCGGACGGCGCGCATCCGGGGCCTCCCGGTCGCGGGGCGGGACGCCGGGAATACTGCCAGCGGCGGCGGGGGCGGCCACCCCGGGTCGGACGCGGTCAGGCCGCCGGCACGTCCCCCCGGACGGCCACGACGACGGTGTCCCACGCGGCGCCGGACAAAGCGTCGCGCAGGTCCTCGGAGGAGGCGTAGCGGCGGTTCGGGATCCAGCGGGCGGGGACCGGGAACGCGACCTCCGGCTCCGCGAACGGGTACGGGGTCAGCCGGCACACGCCGTCGCCGTCGGGCGTGAGCACCACGTCCACCCCGGCGTCCCCGGGTCCGCGCGGCACGCGCGCGAGGGCGCCACGCGCGCCGCGCGGAAGCCCCAGCCACAGCAGGTACAGGCTCAGGACGTCGACCGCCTGCAGCACCCGGTAGCCGTCCCAGCACCACGCGTCGAGGCGGGGGTCCCCGATCGCCGCGCGGACCCGGGCCCGCAGCTCCTCCTGCTCCCTTACGAACGTCCGCACCGCCGGCTCGAGACGCTCCGGCGGCGGCGGGTCCCCGTCCAGGCCGAGCCGCCCGGTGTGGAGCCCCTGCCCGTGCATGCTGACGAGGAGCCCGGCGCGCGCGTCGCGGGTGACGGCCGCGTCGATGCCGGCGGAGAACAGGGCGACGTGGCGGCCCCGGTCGAGGTCGGGGAAGTCGACGGGCCGCCCGTCGGGCCCCGCCTCGGGGGCGTCGTCGAACGCCCGCCACCCCTCGTCGTGGCATCCGGCCGCCACGACCACGGGCTCCCACGGGTCCAGCCGGGCGAACGCGGCGTTCCCCCAGGCGGCCGCCATCCGCCCGCACTGCTCCTGGTGGTCGACCTGCCGCACCATCAGCAGCCGGTCCCCGCGCGGCGAGACGATCACGCCGATTCCCGCACGCCGCGCCGCCGCCCACCGGCGTTTATGTGCAATTTGCGTTCTTCCACGGCGGCACGCGGGTCCCTACCATGGTCGGGTGCTCGAGATCGGACCCACCCTACGGGAGGCCCGCATCCGACGACGGCTCGACATCGCCCGCTGCGAGGCCGAGACCCGGATCCGCGCCCGGTACCTGAGGGCACTGGAGGAGGAGCACTTCGACTCCATCCCCGCCCCCGTGTACGTCAAGAGCTTCATGAAGAGCTACGCCGAGTTCCTCGGAGTCGACGCGCAGCTTCTCATCGACGAGTACTCGTCCCGTTTCGAGCCGGAGCCGGAGGCCGTGCGCCACGAGGTGCGCCGCCTGCCGCGCCGCCGCGTCCGGGCACGCCTGCCCGGCGGCCAGCTCACCCTCGTCGCCCTCGGCGGCGTCGTCGCCGTGTCCCTCCTCGTGTGGATCGGGGCGGGTGACGGGGGCCGCACCGCC
>JBFLWO010000493.1:0-2028 GCA_040757755.1 Actinomycetota bacterium | reverse complement strand
CCGCGCGCTGCCGCCGCCGGTGACGGTGCCGCGGCTGTCGTCGCCGCCGAGCCCGCTTCTTCCCCGGCGCGCACCGTCCCTCGCGTCCGCCCCGGTCGGCATCGACGGGTATGCGTTCCCGGTGCTGGGGGACGTGAGCTTCTCGGACGAGTACGGGGCGCCGCGGGCGGACACGGGGTGGCACCAGGGGAACGACGTCTTCGCGCCGGAGGGCGCGCCGGTGGTGGCGGTGGCGGACGGCACCCTGTTCAACGTCGGGGTGAACACCTTGGGCGGCAACCGCCTGTGGGTCCGTGACGACCGCGGCAACACCTTCTACTACGCGCACCTGTCTGCGTACGCCCCCAGCGCGGTGGAGGGCGCCCGGGTGCGCGCCGGGGAGGTCATCGGCTTCGTGGGGAACACGGGCGACGCGATCACCACCCCGCCGCACCTGCACTTCGAGGTGCATCCCGGCAACGGCGACAGCGTGAACCCGTACCCGTACCTCCTCGCGTGGCAGCGCGGCACGAAGGTGGCGCTCGCGTTCCGCGCCGCCGAGGTCGCCGACGGCCAGGCCCCCGCCGCCGGGGCCCTCCTCGTGAGCTTCACCGCCGCCGTCGACGCCCCCGCCACCGACCCGGACGGTCTCGCCGAGGCGGTCCCGTAGGGCGGTTCCTTCGCCGTGACGGGAGATCGGACCGACGGGCAGCGGGGAGCAGGTCCATCTGCTGGCGGCCGGGCGCTGAGCGATTCGCCGGTCCGGCGCGGCCGGGGGCGGCCCTTCGCCTGGTGAGCGCCGGGCAGCCGGTTGCCGTCTCATCTTCGTGCCCGACGCCGGGCGAGGGACGCGACCTACCGCGAGGGGATCTTCAGGCGGGTCCTGGTTTCGGTGGCGCCGGCGGCGACGGGGCGGACGGCGATGAGATACCGGCCGGGCGCGAGCCTGGCCCGTGCCCTTCCACCGATAAGGATCGCGTTGGCGCCCTTCCGGCCGGCCCGCGTGAGGGTGAGCGCCGTCCGCCGGGGGGCGTGGTCACGCCGGAAGGCAATCCTCACGGCGGTCTGGGCCGGGAGCCGGAACGTGATTCGCACCGTGCACCGCGGTTGAGGACGCACCCCGGTCACCTTCTTCCGTGGCTTCGGCTTGATGCAGGCTGCCCGGAGGCGGGACGCGGCAGGCGCGGAGGTCCGGGCGGCGACGGCGGGAGGAGATGTCGGAACAGGGGCTGCGTAGAGGGGGTTCGGCACCGTGAGCGCCGGCGTGTCAGGAGGATGCGGCGGCGCCTGCGCGCGGTCGTTCGCCGGTCTTGGGTCCGTCACCACGCCACTCGCCTCGAACACGGGGCTCATTTCCGTGAACAAGAGGGGTTTGAGGGTGACGCTGGCGGCGGTACCGGGTTCGAGCCGCCCGATCGCGCATCGGAACCACCCGGAGCGCATCCGGACACAGGTTCCCCTGGTGGCTGTCGCTTTGCCGTGGAAACCGTCGACGCGCAACACGACTTCGTCCACGGGCTCCGGGCCAAGATTGGTCACGGTTCCGACGAAGAAGGCCGGCAGGCTGCCCCCGCGCGGGTACCCCACCGTCACGGCCTCAACGGCGAGATCGGAGACCGGCAACGTAAGGCGCGCGACGCCCCCGCTCGCCGTCCCCGCGTACAGCGTCCTGACGGACGGATCTCGGGCAAGCGACGTGACGGAGGTGTCGGTCAGACCGGCGTTCAGGGGGTGGTCGGGGTTCGGGGAGCCGCGGCGGCCGTCGACCCGGCGGATGCCGCCCTCCGACGCACTCACGTAGAGGTTGTCGCGAAGCGTCTCCGTAACGATTCCCGTCGTCGTTCCCGTCCACGTTCTGAGGTTGCTCCACGTGTCGCCGCCGTTGAGACTGGACGTCAATCTGGAGGGGCCGCCCGCGTAAAGTGTCGGCGCCGGTGAGAAAGTGACCCCCCTTCGCCGGTTGAGATTTGACCCCCTGTGGGGTGTGGGTGGCGGGGTGGTGGGGGAGTTGGTGAGCCTGGCCCGGTCTGTGTTGGCCGGATGCCAGGA
>JBFLWO010000492.1:0-2033 GCA_040757755.1 Actinomycetota bacterium | reverse complement strand
CCGTGCGGGGGCGCCGAGGGGTCGCGGCGCGCGCCGCAGGGTGGTCTGGGCGGCGGCGCCGTCGCCGTCTTCGCCGTCGCGGTCGTCTTCCAGGCGGCGCAGGCGCTCGTCGAGCAGGGCGATGCGCTGCGCGAGGTTCTGGTTCTGGTTGGAGAGCCGGGACAGGATGACGGCGGTGTGGAGCAGGACGAGGACGACGAAGCCGGAGACGAGGGCGAAGAGGGCGGACGGCGGGTAGGCGATGCCGACGAGACGGGCGATCGCTTCGAGGCCGTTGGTCCAGAGGCCGAGGACGACGACGCCGATGCCGGTGAGGATCCAGAGGATCGCGAAGCGTTCCTGCAGCCGGCGGGTGCGGATGAGGGCGAGGATCGCGACGATGAACGCGGCGGAGGTGGCGATGCCGACGAGGACGATCCGCGTCACGCCGCGGCCTCCTCGGGCTTGGGGCGCCGGCCGATGCATTGGACGCCGACGGCGAGGAGCACCTTCACCATGTAGTAGCCGGAGCGGAGGGGGGAGATGGAGGACCGGCCGGTGGCGCGGGGGCGCATCTCGACGGGCACTTCGAGGACGCGCATGCCGTCGCGGGCGGCCATGACGGTGGCTTCGACCTCGGGGTAGTCGTGCGGGTAGTGGGCGGCGAACAGCTCGATGGCGCGCCGCCCGGCGGCCCGGAACCCGGAGGTGGTGTCGGTCATGCGGCGGCCGACGATGAGGGACACGACGCGGGAGAGGATGATGATGCCGCCGCGCCGCGACAGGGGCGCCCGGTACCCGGTGCGCTCCGCGAAGCGGGAGCCGATGACGTAGTCGGCGGCGCCTTCCCGCAGGGGGCCGAGGAGCCGCGGCAGCTGGTCGGCCCGGTGCTGGCCGTCGCCGTCGATCTGCACGGCGACGTCGTAGCCCTCCTCCCACGCGACCCGGTAGCCGGTTTGCACGGCTCCGCCGATGCCGAGGTTGAACGGCAGCCGCGCGACGCGCGCCCCGGCGGCGTGCGCGGTCTCGGCGGTGGCGTCGTGGGAGCCGTCGTCCACCACGAGCACGTCCGCGCCGGGGTGGGCCTCCCGGATCTCCCGGACGACCTGGGCGACGGCGCCTTCCTCGTTGTAGGCGGGGACGATTGCGAGAAGCTTCACGCGGGCACTCCACTCACGGCCGCGCGGGGCGGCGGGCGGGTCGCCGACTCCGCGCCTCGTTCGCGGGTCGGACCCGGGGAGTATCCCTCACCGCGGGATCGAAGCCCACCCCCACGGTCGCCGCCGGGTCGCCCGTCACCTGCGGGGCGCGCGGCCGGGCCGGAGGGACACGGCTGGTAGCCTGGCGCGCCCATGACGTCCGCGCCTCCAGGTGCCCTCGAGTCCCGGGTTCCGGCGGAGGGGGACGTCCACGACCGCGCCGCGTCCGCCGCTGCGTCGCGTCGCGCTGCGTGGGAGCTGCCGGTGCTCGCGCTCGTCGTCGTGGCGGGGGCCCTGTACGCGTTCCTGCAGGCCCTCGGCCGGGTGACCCCGTGGATCTTCCCGGACGAGCTGCTCTACGCGGAGGCGCAGCGGGCGCTTGTCGGCCGGGGGCGGTTCGGCGTGGCGGACGAGATCGGCGTCGACGGCATCCTGCACACCATCGTGCATGCGCCCCTGTGGCTGCTGGGGGGCGTCTCGGACGCGTTCACGGGGATCAAGGCGGTGAACTCGGTCCTGTGGGCGTGTGCTGCGATCCCGGTGTTCCTGCTGGCCCGCCGGTACGTCGGCGCCTGGGCGGCCCTCGCCGCCGCCGCCGCCGCGATCTCGATCCCGGCGGTCGTCTACACGGGCACGTTGATGCAGGAGCCGGTGGCGTACCCGCTGGCCGCGACGGTCGTCCTGCTCGGCGTGCGGCTGCTCGAACGCCCCACCGTCCGGGGTGCCGTAGGTGTCGCGGTGGCGACGGCGGCCGCCGCGGGCGTGCGGTCCCAGCTCGTCGCGATCGGTGTCGCGGTCCTCCTGGCGGCGCTCATCGACGGCGCGTTGCGGCTTCGCCGCCATGCCGGCCCGTCG
>JBFLWO010000491.1:0-2035 GCA_040757755.1 Actinomycetota bacterium | reverse complement strand
GGCCCCGCCCCCCCCCCCCGGCCCGGCCGCCGCCGGGGCCGCCGGGCCGGTGGCGGCGACGTGCGCGCGTCGCGCCGCGCGGCGCAGGCGGTGGTCGCCGCCGCCGTCCTCTTCTCGACGGGCGGCGCGGCGATCAAGGCGACGGACCTGTCGGGGCTGCAGGTCGCGTGCCTGCGCTCCGGGGTCGCCGCGGTCGCCCTGCTCGCGATGCTCCCCGGCACGCGGCGCCGCTGGTCGTGGCGGGTCGTCCTGGTGGGCGCCGCGTTCGCCGTGACCCTGATCCTGTTCGTGCAGGCGAACAAGCTCACCACCGCGGCGAACTCGATCTTCCTGCAGTCGACGTCGCCCTTGTACCTGGTGCTCCTCGGCCCGCTGCTCCTGCGGGAACCGGTGCGGCGCGGCGACCTGGCGTTCATGGCGGTCCTCGGCGCCGGCATGTCCCTGTTCTTCGTCGCGTCGGAGGCGCCGGGGGACACGGCGACGAACCCCGCCGCGGGCAACGCGATGGCCCTCGCGTCCGGCGTGGGGTGGGCCCTGACGGTGGCGGGGCTGCGGTGGCTCGCCCGGTCCGACGAGCCGGACGCCGCGGCACGCGCCACCGTCGCGGGCAACGCCATCGCATTCGTCGCGTGCCTTCCCGCCGTCGCCGCCTCCCCGGCGGTGGGGGTCCGCGACGCGATGGTCGTCACCTACCTCGGCGTCGTCCAGATCGGCCTCGCGTACGTGTTCCTCACCGCCGCGGTGCGGCGCGTGGGGGCGCTCGAGGCGTCGCTCCTCCTGTTCGTGGAGCCCGCGCTGAGCCCCGTGTGGGCGTGGCTCGTCACCGGCGAGACGCCGAGCCCGCTGGCCCTGACGGGCGGCGCGATCATCATCGGCGCGACCCTCGTCCGCACCGTGCGGCACACCCGCGGCCATCCGCGGCCGCGGCCCGCCGCCCCGGCCCGCGAGTAGAGTCGGCGTCGTGATCGCGCTCCTCCAGCTCGAGCGGTGCCCGTGGTGCGCCGCCGTCCGCCAGGCGCTCGCGAACGTGGGGCGCGACTACCAGGCCCTGGAGGTGCCGCGCGACCGGGCGGAGCGCCACCTCGTGCGGGCGCTCAGCGGGCAGCCGCTCGTGCCCGTCCTCGTCGACGGCGACACCGTCGTGTGGGACTCCCGCCGCATCGTCCGGTACCTGTACGAGACGTACGGCGGCAGCGAGCGGTCCCGCTCCGCGGGGGAGCTGCCGGGGGACGTCGGCGGCGTGCGGTCCCTCCGCGACGCGGCCGGCTGACGGCCGGCGCCGGCGTCAGCCGACGACGCGGCGGACGTACGCGCCGGGGAAGTCCGCGGCGAGCTTGCGGGCCTGCGCCTCGGCGGCGTCCCGCGTGGTGAACACCCCGGAGAACACGACGTAGTAGCCGGGTCGCAGCCCCGCGTGGTCGGAGGAGAACAGGATCCCGGCGGCCTCCCCCGTGGCCCGGACGCGCTCCGCGGTGCCCTGCGCCTCGCCGAGGTCGCCGACGGACGAGAGGATCGCCGTGAACGCCGTCTGCCCGCTCGGCCAGTCGGACGTGAACGCCGACGTGTCCACGGTGTCGGTCGCCGTGTCGGTGCCGATGTCCGTGAACGTCGTGTCGGTGGGGAGCACGGTCGGCTCGGTGGCGGTGGGGAACTCGGTGGCGACGGACGTGGTGTCGGGAGGCAGGGAGATCGTGCCGCCGCTCACCGTGCCGCTCGTCACGGTGCCCCCCGCGCCGCGGGACCCGCCGTCCTCGCCGGACAGCGCGTAGGCGAGGGCGCCGGCGCCGAGGCCCGCGACGATCAGGCCCAATCCGACGACCAGGCCGAGGCGCCCCCGCGTGCGCAGGCGCGGGGCGGCGGGAGTGGGGGCGCCGCACTCCAGGCAGTACGTCTGGTCGGGGGCGATCGGCGCGCCGCACGACGCGCAGACCGGCTCCTGCGGCGGCTGCGCCTCGGCGTCGCCGGCGGGGGGCTCCTCCGGCTCCTGCGGGGGCGGTGCGTCGCTCACGCCGTGGGCGGGGTGTCGATGGGGGTC
>JBFLWO010000490.1:0-2043 GCA_040757755.1 Actinomycetota bacterium | reverse complement strand
CGTGGCGCCTCCCGGCGGGTCAGGCCGCCACCGGCTGGCGGGCGACGCCCTGGAGGCGCCGCACGGCCTGCACGAGCTCCTTCGGCTTCTCGGCGACGATGTCGTGGCCGACGCCGGTGAGCGTCTCGAAGCGGGCGCCGGGCATCCAGGCGGCCAGCTCGCGCTGCACGGAGGGCGGCGCGACGCGGTCGCGGGACCCGGCGACGACGATGGCGGAGCCCTCCACCTGGACGAGCGCGCCGCGCCAGTCGGGGCGGGTGCCCATCGCCTCGGCGGACAGGGCGACGCCCTCGGCGCCGCGCTCGCGCAGGGCGCGGGCGATCTTCGCCCACCGGTCGCGGCCGTCGGGGTCCTCGGCGCGGGGGCTCACGCCGGACAGGACGAGGCCGGACACGAGGCCGGGGTGGCCGAGGGCGAGGGCGATGGCGGTGGCGGCCCCCAGGCCGACGCCGACGACGATCGCGTCGCCGCCCTCGGCGGCGACGAGTCGCGCGACGTCGGAGGAGAAGTCGTCGACGCTCCAGGGGCCCTCCGGGGTGGGGGAGGCGCCGTGGCCGCGCAGGTCGGGGACCACCACGCGGTGGTTGCGCAGCAGGGGCTTGAGCGCCCGCATCATGTCCGCGCTCGTGCGCCCGATGTCGTGGAGGCCGACGACGAGCGGGCCCTCGCCGGCGGACTGGAACTCGAGGCGGATCGCGGGGGGGAGCGAAGGCATAGTTTGAGACGTTCCTTACAACCGGTGTGATAGTAAATAGCCGGTGAGAACGATACGCCTG
This sequence comes from Actinomycetota bacterium, assembly GCA_040757755.1. GTDB lineage: Bacteria > Actinomycetota > Thermoleophilia > Miltoncostaeales > Miltoncostaeaceae > JBFLWO01. The sequence goes on along the minus strand of JBFLWO010000490.1, from coordinate 1,267 downwards.
CCGGATCCGGCCCGTCAAACGGCCCGGGGGGCCCCGTCACGCCGGGGCCGGGGAGCATGACGGGCTTCGTGCTGGTGACGGGGCATCCGTCCCTCGACCTCTGCAACACGCACGCCGGCGGGGTGGAGCGCCTCACCCGGCCGGGGGATCTTTCCGAGTGGCTCGTCGCGGCGGGCCTCGCGCGCCGCCGCCCCGACGTGACGGGGGAGGAGCTGGAGGCGGTGGTGCGGATGCGCGCCGCGCTGCGCGCCGCGTTCCTCGTGGGGGATCGGGCGGCGGTGGCGGAGTCGGTGGCCGGGCTCCTCGACCGGGCGCGCGGTCGCCTGAGCGTGGACTGCGGCACGCTCGACTGGCGGTTCATCCCGGAGGGGCTCACCGCCGCGTGCGCCCTGGTGCCGGTGGCGCTCGACGCGCTGTGCATCGCCCGCGACGCGGTCGACCGGGTGCGGGAGTGCGCGGCGGACAGCTGCGACGTCGTCTACCTCGACACGTCCCGCAACCGCAGCCGCCGGTGGTGCTCGATGGAGCGGTGCGGTGCCCGGGCGAAGGCCAGCGCCTACTACCAGCGTCACCGGGGGGAGCACCCGCCCGCCGCCTGACCGGCGCGCCTCCCCGAGGCCCTATGGGAGGAGCGGCCCGATCGCCTCCGCGAACTCCTCAGGCCGCTCGATGGCGGTCATGTGTCCGGCGCCGGGGATCACCGCGAGGCGCGCATCCGGGATGCCAGCGGCGATCGCCTCCATCGCCTCCCGCGGGGTGACCCGGTCCCGGTCGCCCCACACGGCGAGCGCCGGGACGCGGACGGCGGCGAGGTCGCCGCGGCGGTCCGGCCGGTCGCGCAGCGCCGCGAGGGCGGCGGCGACCGCGCCCGGCGTCTGCCGCGCGGCGATGTCACGCACGGCGCGCAGCACGCCGTCCGGCGCGTCGGCGGCGAGGACCCGCGGCACGAACTCGTCCCGCCAGCCCGCCAGGTCCCCTCCTCGCACGCGGGCGATGGCGGCGTCGCGACCCGCCCGGGCGGCGGCGTCGTCGGCGTCCGCGCGGGTGCTCGCCAGCACCAGGCGCGCGACGCGCGCCGGGTGGCGGGCCGCGACGGCGAGGGCGACGTAGCCGCCCATGCTGAGCCCGCACACCACCGCCCGGCCCGCCGCCGTCGCGGCGATCTGCGCGGCGACGCGGTCGGCGACCCCGGCGATCGTGGGGGCCTCCTCCGGCGGCGCCCCGCCGAACCCGGGGAACTCGGGGGCGAGCACCGCGACGCCGGCGG
>JBFLWO010000489.1:0-2044 GCA_040757755.1 Actinomycetota bacterium | reverse complement strand
GAGGAGGGGGCGGGCTCGACGTCGAGGCGCTCCGGCGCGACGCGGGCGGCGAGGGCGCGGAGGATGCCGAAGAAGCCGGGGTCGCCGGAGGCGAGCACGGCGGCGGGCCCGTCGTGGTGGGTGATGCGGTCGAGGGCGGGGGCGAGGTCGCCGGCGAGCTCGACCCTCTCCACCCCGGGCGGGGCGAGGGCGTCGAGGTGGCGGGTGCCGCCGGCGACGAGCGTCGCCTTCTCCAGGAGCGCCTGTGCGCGGGGCGTGAGCGCGGCGCCGTCGACGCCGAGCACGGCGACCGGCCAGGCCACGTCCGCCTCCCGCACGGCGGCGGGGTGACGCGCGTCGAGTGCGCGAGCCAACGTCGGGTCCTCCGCCTAGCGGGGGGTGCGCCTGCTCGCTTCCTCCGCGCGGATGAGCGGTGGGCCGCCGGTGGCCGGGGTGGGGGTGTCGGCTGCCTGGTGCACCGCGTGCCTCCTTCGGGATGACGCGTCCCGTTCGGGGGGGTCAGCGGCGGGTGAGTCTCCTGACTCCCGGATCACCGCGATCTCCGCCTTCCCGCCCCGCGGGGCCGTGGCACGTTGGAGATGCGCTCCCCGGTCACAGTGGCGCGACCGTGCCGGACTCACACCGGCTTCCTCGCACCGCCGCACTGGTCGGTGGCGACCCTAGCGGGGGCGGGCGGCGGGGATCAAGGGCGTGATCCGCACCCCGAGGTGGCAGGGGGCTTGTCTGGGCCGGGGCGGGAGCCGATGTGGCGTGGGGTAGGCCACGTGTCGTCGCGCTGTACTCACCACCTCCCGTTCTCGATGTGCCCCCGGTAGCGTGCGCGCCGATGCGGGCCCGGACACGATGCCCTGAATCCGCCCGGTGGCGGCACGGCCACCGCCACCGCGTCGATCCCCGCCGCGGGTGATGCCCCCACCCGATCGGACACACGCAGCCGGGGGGCCGCGGCTCGGCTACATGCCGGGCGTCGACGGGCTCCGGGCGGTGGCGGTCGCCGCGGTCGTGGCGTTCCACCTCGGCGCCGGGTGGCTTCCCGGCGGGTTTCTCGGGGTGGACGTGTTCTTCGTGATCAGCGGGTACCTGATCACGTCGCTGCTGCTTGCGGAGCGCGAGGCGACCGGGCGGGTCGACCTGAAGCGGTTCTGGGTGCGCCGGGCGCGGCGGCTCCTGCCGGCGGTGTTCGTGATGCTCGCCGTGGTGCTGGCGGTGATGGTGGTGCTGCACGCGGGGGAGCTGGCGCGGCTGCGCGGCGCCGTCGCCGCGTCGGTGGGGTACGTCACCAACTGGTACTTCGTCGCCGCCGACGTCCCGTACTTCGAGCAGTTCGGCCGCCCGTCGGTCGTGCTCCACCTGTGGTCGCTCGCGGTGGAGGAGCAGTTCTACCTGGTGTGGCCGCCCGTCCTGGCGGTGGGTCTCGCCGTCGCCGGGCGCCGGGTGATGACCGCCGTCGCGGTCGCCGCAGCCGCCGGGTCGGTGGTGCTCGCCTGGGTCATGTTCGACCCGTTCGAGGCCGCCGACCGCATCTATTACGGCACCGACACCCGGGCGGTGGGGCTCCTGGTGGGGGTGGCGCTGGCGTTCCGGCTGCCCGCCGGGCGCCTCGGCCCGGTCGGCGCGCGGCGGCGCCGGGTGAGCGACGTCGTCGGGCTCGCCGCCGCCGCGGCCCTGGCGGTGACCTTCGTGCGGCTCGACGAGACCGGGGCGCGGCTCTACCAGGGCGGGTTCCTGGTCACCGCGCTGGTCACCGCCGCCCTCATCGCCGCCGCCGCCCAGCCGGGTACCGTGACCGGGCGGGTCCTCGGCTGGGCGCCGTTCGCGTGGGTCGGGGTGCGGAGCTACGGGATCTACCTGTGGCACTGGCCGGTGATCCAGCTCACCCGCCCCGACCGGGACGTCCCGCTCGACGGGCCGGTCCTCGCCGCGGTCCAGGTCGCGCTCACCGTCGCGGTCGCGGCGGCGTCGTACCGGTGGGTGGAGGCCCCGTTTCGCCGCCACGGGCTGCGGGGGGTGCGGCAGGCGCTCAGCCCCGCCGGGCGGTGGGGCA
>JBFLWO010000488.1:0-2047 GCA_040757755.1 Actinomycetota bacterium | reverse complement strand
CGCTCCCGCGGCGCCGCGAGCCGCTGCACGAAGCCCCGCGCCGGCGCCGCCTCCCGCCCCTCCACGCCCTCCAGGAACCCGCGCTCCCCCAGCTCCGACAGGAGCGCCGTGAGGCGCATGATGCCGTCCGGGCCGAACCGCCGCTCCGACTCCGCCATCAGGTCCGGCAGGCCCAGGCTGCCGTCGAGAAGCTCGAACAGGGCCGCCTCGTCGTCACCCATCCGCACGATCGCGCCGCTGCGCTCGCTGCGCAGCACGAACCGCCGCTCCCCCTCCGCCGCCTCGAGGCGCTTCATCGACCACCCGCCGCGGGCACGCGGACGGAACCCCACCCGTGACGCCGGCGCCTGAAGCGACGCGGCCCCCGCCGCCGACACCGCCACCGTCCCGCCCGGCGGCACCATGATCGTGCGGCCCGCCTCCGAGTCGGAACGGGGCCGCTCCACCCGCAACTCCGCGTCACCCAGCCGCAGCACCGCGCCGTCGCCGAGCGCCGCCGACGACGCCACCCGCCGCCCGTCCAGGAACGTGCCGTAGCTCGACCCGAGGTCCTCCACCAGGGGCACCCCGCCGCCCGACACGATCCGCGCGTGCCGCCGCGACACGCTGCCCTCCTCGAGGCGCACCGTGTTCCCCTCCGCCCGGCCGATCGTCACGATCCCCGCCAACGGCACGCGCGCCCCGTCCGGCAGCACCAGCTCCAACGCCCGCACGTCCGCCCCGCCGCGCAGGGGGCGGCCGCACACGCCGCAGAACGCCGCCGCACGCGGCACCTGGCACCTGCACGCCGGGCAGATCACCCGTGCACCGCCGGAACCCGCGTCAGGGGGTCACGACCGGGAACCACACCGGGTTCCCCGCCGAGGCGGACACGCCGGTCAGCGCGATCTGCTGCTCCGGCGCCTTCGGGTCGACCCGGAAGATCCGCCCCTCCTGGTCGCAGCCGCGGTCCCGCACCGCGATCGCGAGCTCGCCCGAGTCGGGCCGCCACGACAGCTCGCACGCCGACACCCGCGGCACCGCCTTCGGCTTCGCCGTCGCGATCACGCCCCCCTCCACCACCGCCACGAACACCTTCGCGCCGCCGCTCCACGTCGCCGTGAACGCCAGCCGCGTCCCGTCCGGCGCGAACGCCGCCGAGATCACCTGGTCGTCCCTCTCCTGCCCGTGCATCGCGTCGGTGACGAACCCCTGCCGCAGCCACTCCGCCGCCGTCGACGCGTTCGGCGTCTGCGACGTGTAGAGCAGAAGCTCCGTCTGCCCCGCCGCCGCCTGCTGCTGGTCGCTTCCCACCACCACGATCGACCGGCCGTCCGGCGCCCACGCCGGCCGCGACACCGTGGTGGAGCCGTCGACGACGCAGTCCGGCTGCGCCCCCGCCTGGTCGAGGCGGGTGAAGCACAGGTCCGTGTCCTTCGGGTCCGCCGCCTTCCGGTTCGACACGAACGCGACCACCCGGCCGTCCGGCGACACCGCGGGGCGCCCGTCGTCGAACCCGGGTGTGGTGAGCGGCTGCGCCGAGTTCGCGTCCCCGACCTTCGACGTCCACAGCTGGCCCAGCCCGTCACCCTGCGCGGCATGCCGCTTGTACACCACGACCTTGCCGTCGGGGGTGATCGACGGCTCCTCCTCCACGTCGGAGCTCGCCGCGACCTTCTTCACCGGCTGCCCCGAACCGCCGCCGATGCTCACGATGTTGTTGTTCAGGTTCAGCAGGATCGCGGGGAACCCGAGCGACACGAGTACCGTGACCTGCTGGCCCTCCTTCGCCCCCGCCCCCGCCGGCGGGTCCTGCGACACGACCTGGCCGGCCGGCACCGTCGCGCTGAACACCCCCGTCGGCTTCGGCACCAGCTTCTTCGCGGTGAGGGCGTCCACCGCCTTCGCGCTCGCCAGGCCCCCGAGGTCCGGCACCGTCAGGCCACCGCCACCGCCACCGCCGCCACCGCCGCCTCCGCCACCCGGCTGCGGGCCCGGCCCCGGCGCGGGACCCGGCTGCGGCGCGGGCGGCTGGCCGCCCGTGTCGGTCGGCGCCGTGGTGCCGCCC
>JBFLWO010000487.1:0-2051 GCA_040757755.1 Actinomycetota bacterium | reverse complement strand
ATGGGCCTCTAGTCGGGCGTCGCCTCGCCGAGGTTGGTGAGGATGAGGGCGACGCCACGGAGGCCCCGCGGCCGCTCCAGCCGGACAGGGCGGGCTCCGGCTCCGGCAAGACGAACCGTCAGCGTCCCCTGGAGATACCCTTCGGCGCGCAGGAGGCCGAAGTGTGCGGATAAAGCGTATCCCGCTGCTACCCTTCCTCCATGACGCGACGCTCGCCGCAGGAGGATCTGCTCGCGGTCGCCCTGGAGCGACACGGCTTCGTGACCGCTCAGGACGCACGCGCGCTTGACATCGACCCCGTACGTCTCCGCCAGATGGCACGCCGCGGCGTCGTCGTACGGGTCTCCCGAGGCGTCTACCGATTCGCGATGGTCCCGGCGACGAGGTTCGACGACTATGCGGCCGCGTCCTTATGGCCGGTGGGTGTGCAGGGAGTGCTCAGCCATGAGACCGCACTCGACCTGCACGAGTTGTGCGACGTCAATCCCGCGTACATCGACGTCACGGTCCCGCGCAGCCACCGCGTGCGGAGCCGCACGGTCCCGCCTCGCTATCGGATGCACCAGCGGGACCTCGCCCCCGGGGAGGTCACCCACTTCGAGCGCATGCCGATCGTCACACCCGTCCGGGCGGTCCTCGACGGCGTCGAGACGGGCCTTCGCACCGACCTCGTGAGACAGGCGATCGACACGCTGCGCCGCCGTCGCGAGCTGGCGGGCCGGGATGAGGAGCGCATCTTCGCCGCCCTCTACGCTCGTCGGGATGCCACCGGCTGAGCCGATCAGGTTCCCGCGCGGCACGCCCCCGCGCAGTGAGGGCGTGCTCTCGGCATGGATCAGCCGTTACGCGGAACAGCAGGGGGTGCCCGCCGATCGGATCCGGCGCCTGCTCGCCTTCGAGCTCATGCTGGCCGCGTTCGAGGCGGCATCCGCCGGGTCCGACCCGATCGTCGTCATCAAGGGCGGGGTCGCCATGGAGGTCCGGCTGCGCCTGCGCGGACGCGCCACGAAGGACATCGACGCGACGCTGCGCCGGCACGCCACGCTCGATGAGATCGAGGACGTCGTGCGGGACGCGCTCGCCAATCCGATCGTGGACGGTGCGGTGACCTTCGATGTCCGCGGCTCCGAGCCCCTCGGACAGACGGGCGCGGTGCGGTTCGACATACGCGTCTTCTGGAAGGGAGGCACGCTCGCGCGGGTACGCCTCGAGGTGTCCGCGGGCGAGGATGTCACAGCGGGCGGGTGGGAGGAGGTCGCGCCCCTCGACGTCGCCGCCAATTTCGGCATCCCCACGCTCGCCGGCTCCGTGCCGTGCCTTCCCCTTCGTTACCAGATCGCCCAGAAGATCCACGCGGTCACCGATCCCCACGACGACAACGATCGCTTCCGGGATCTCATCGACCTCCTGCTCCTCGACGAGATCGACGTCCGCGACCCCGACCACGTCATCCGCGAGGCATGCGTGGCCGTGTTCAGAGGTCGCGCGCGGCACGCGTGGCCACCGGTGGTCACCGTGCGCCCCGGGTGGGCCGCCGGCTACCGGGCGCTTGCCCAGCAGATGTCGTTCCCCGTCGTGGACGTGCACGACGCCGCCGCCGCGGTGCAGCTGATGATGCGCCGGATCGACCAGGTCGCGGGCGAGCCCCCTCGTGACGAGTAGGGGGCGGACCGGCTCCGCCCCGTGGACACGCGTGAGGCTGGATCGGCGCGCCCTGGACGACCGGAAAGGACCCGGACTCCGGGCGCGAGGTGGGTCGTCTCGCGGGGCGCCGGAATTCCACGGCACGTCCGCAACGTGCGGACAAAGCTGCCGCGGTCGCGTCTCGGATCGTGACCACCCCGTTGACACGCGGCCGGTCGCGGTGGGAGCGTCGCCGCAGAGGCAAGGGGGCGATGCGACGACCACGGTCGTGGTGATCGGCGCCCGGGACGCGCACCGGCATGAGCGCCGGGCCCGCCGCCGGGCGGAGGGGGCGCGACGAGGCCCGCGCGGTGCGCGGGGTCCCGCCCGGGCCGTTCGCGGCGCCCACCGTCGCCCCCCTGCCTCGC
>JBFLWO010000486.1:0-2060 GCA_040757755.1 Actinomycetota bacterium | reverse complement strand
CGAAGGACTCCGCCGGCAACGCGGCGGTCGCCCGCGGGCGGACCTCCGCGGCGCGGGCCCCTACCCGGAGGTGAGGAACGCGAGGAGCTCGCGGGCGCACGCCGCGGGCTCCTCCTCCGCCACGAAATGCCCGCACGGCAGCGAGACGCCCCGCACGTCCGCCGCCCGGGCGCGCCACGTCGCCATCACGTCGTACAGGCGGCCCATCCGCCCGAGCTCCCCCCACACCACGAGCGTCGGGCACGCCACCCGCGTCCCCAGGTCCGCGTCGTCGTGCTCCAGGTCGATGGACGCGGCCGCCCGGTAGTCCTCGCAGCTCGCGTGGATCGTCGCGGCGTCCCAGCAGCGCTCGTACTCCGCAACCGCCTCCGGCGCGAGCGCCCCCGGCGCCGCCGCCCACCGCTCCAGCAGCGCGTGCAGGAACGCGCGCGGCGCACCGCCGATCAACGCCTCGGGAAGCGGGGGACGCTGGCTCAGGAAGAACCAGTGCCAGTACGCGTCGGCGAACGCCCGGTCCGCCGTCGCGAACAGATGGTGGGTGGGGACGATGTCCAGCACCGCCAGACGCTCCACCCTGCCCGGGTGGTCCATCGCCATACGGTGCGCCACCCGGGCCCCGCGGTCGTGGCCCACCACGGCGAAGCGGTCGAACCCCAGGGCGTCCATCACCGCCACCATGTCGCCGGCCATCGCGCGCTTCGAGTACGTCTCGTGCCGGGCGTCGCCCGGCGGCTTGGCGCTGTCCCCGTACCCCCGGAGGTCCGCCGCCACCACGCGGAACCGCTCCGCCAAAAGGGGGGCCACCCGGTGCCACATCGCGTGGGTCTGCGGATAACCGTGCAGCAGCAGCACGGGGGACCCCGTCCCGCCGAGCGCGACGTTAATGTCCGCGCCGTCCGCGCCGATCCGCTCGGTCGTGAACCCCGCGATGATCGTTCGGGTCGCCACGGCCGCAGGATGATCGTGGCGCTGCGGCGAACCTGCAACCCGTGTCCGATGACGTCGCCCGCGTCGACGTGACGCTCCCCCCCTCAACCCGGAGGACCCACTTCATGCGTCGTTTCACCAGAGTCGCTCTGGCCGTCTCGGCCCTCACGGTGCCCGCGCTCGTCGCGGCCGGCTGCGGGGACTCGAAGACGGGCGGCGGCACCACCACCGTCACCGCCCTCACCGCCGACGAGTGGCGGACGCAGGCCGACGCGATCTGCAAGGACATCGACACGCGCGGCGAGTCGGTCGACCAGCCCAGCGGCCCCTCCGAGCTGCAGGCCTTCCTGGAGCAGTTGATCCCGCTGGGGCAGGAGGGCGTGGACCGCCTCAAGGCGCTCACCCCGCCCGCCGAGGTCGCCTCCTTCCAGACGCAGGCCGTCAGCCTCCAGCAGCAGGCCGTCGACGTGCTCAAGGACGCGCTCGAGCGCGTCAAGAACGGCGAGGACCCGACGAAGCTCGGCGAGGAGATCTCCGCGAAGATCGGCCCGCTCAGCGACCAGCTCGACCAGCTCGCCGACGACGCCGGCCTCACCGAGTGCGGCAGCGACGACGACGACTCGACCGACACGACCACGGACGCCACCACGACCGAGGCCACCACCACCGAGGCCACCACGACCGAGGCGACCACCGAGGCGACGACCACCTCCTCGGTGACCATCCCGACCACCGGCAACGCCGAGATCGACAAGTACCTCGGCGACGTCCAGCAGGCGACGAGCGCGCTCACCGCGTTCGGCCAGGCGCTGCAGGCCGTGACCAGCCCGGACGACATCAAGAGCCAGGTGTCGAGCCTGCGCGGCCAGCTCGGCGACTTCGACGCCGCCATCGCCGACATGGACACCTACACGCTGTCGAACGCGACCCTCGAGGGGCAGCGCAGCCGCCTCGTCGCCGCCGGCCCGAAGGTCAGTGACACGCTCCGCGAGTTCGTCGACGTCGCCGCGTCGGTCGACGGCCCCGAGGACCTGTCGAAGCTCACCGCCATCCTCCCGAAGGTCTCCACGGCGCTCCAGGAGTTCAGCGCCGCGGCGCAGCCGTAGGCCGTACCCGCGGGACCCCGGCCGGGC
>JBFLWO010000485.1:0-2063 GCA_040757755.1 Actinomycetota bacterium | reverse complement strand
CCACCACGGCCGCGGCGGCCGCCGCGACGGCCGTTCCCCCCAATACGCGGGCGCGGTGCCGCATCGCGGCAGGCTACCCCCGCACCCTCCCCCGGGTGAGGGGGACCGTGACGCCACTACCATCCGCGCACGCAACGGCCGGGGGTGACGTCCTGGGGATCGGGAACTTCCGGCCGGCACCGGTGAACAACGGGAGATGCCCCCGGTGCCGACCGACGGCGACGTGATCGCGGCCTCCCTCGCGGAGCCCGCCCGCTTCGCCGAGATCTTCGACCGCCACTTCCCCGCGGTGTTCCGCTTCGCCGCCCGCCGCGTCGGCACGGACCAGGCCGCCGACGTCGCCTCCGAGACGTTCGCCCGCGCGTTCGCCCGCCGCCTGGGCTACCGGCCCGGCGCCGCCGACGCGCGCCCGTGGCTGTACGGCATCGCGTCGAACCTGATCCTGCAGGAGCGCCGCCGGTTCGCCCGCTACCTGGCCGCCGTCGAACGGGTCGGCACCGAGGTGGCCCTGCAGGAGCGCGACGGGGGCATCGCGGCGGCGGAGCGGCGGCTCGACCAGCCCGGCGACCGGCGGCGGATGCGCGCCGCCCTCCTCGCGCTGGGCGACACCGACCGCGAGCTCCTGCTCCTCGTCACCTGGGACGACCTCACGTACGAGGAGGCGGCCGAGGCGCTCGGCCTGCCGGTCGGCACCGTCCGCTCCAAGCTCCACCGGGCGAAGGCGCGGCTGCGGGAACTCCTGACGGCGGACGGCAGAACACCCCGCGACCGGTACCTCCCCACGCGGAAGGAGGCGATGTCCTGATGAGCGACGACGACGCCCGCGCCGTCCCCCTCGGCGACGAGCTCGACCTGCTGCGCGCGTTCCGCCCCGAGGTCGCCGGTCCCACCGACGCCCTCATGAGCGACGAAAGGAACGCCCTCATGGACACGATCACCGCGGAGCCCGCCGCCGGGCCCGGCCCGGCACACCCGACCCGCCGCCGCCCCCGAAAGCGGCGCCTGGTGGTGGCCGTCGCCGTCGCCGTCGCCGCCATCGGGGGGGTCGCCGGCGCCGCCGGCCTGATCCCCGACGACGTGCAGCGCACCCTGGGGCTCACCGGCGACCACGACCCGACGCTCGCCGCCAAGGTCGACGAGGCGGTGAAGCGCGTCTCGGCCGCGGCCCCCGGCGGCGGGACCGTGGAGGTGTGGACGGCGCCCACCACGGGCGGCGGCACCTGCGCGTACCTGCGGCACCTCGCCGCCGACGGAACCCCCCGGGACCCGGGCGGCGTCGGCTGCCAGAACCCGGCCCGCGACGGCAAGGTCACCGGTGAGGTGACCGGCGCCGGCCGTGACGGCGGCGCCGCCCTCACGATGATGGCCGAGGGGCCCGACGGCCCGATGAGCGTGCAGATGGAATGGGGCGCCGACGACCCCCTCACGGTCTACGGCCACGTCGCCCCCGGCGCCGCCCGCGTCGTCGTGACCCGCGAGGACGGCTCGACCGTCACCGCCCCCGTCACGGAGGACGGCTGGTACGTCCTCGCGCTCGCGCCCGGCACAGACCCCGGCGCCCTGCGCACGCTCGAGGTCGTGTCCTCCACCGGGACGGCGCTGGCGCAGGTCCCGCTCGGCGGCCCCCCGCCGGGCGCCCACACCCGCCCGTAGCGCCCTCAACCGCCCGGATGGCGGGCGGCCACCCTCGCCGCGGCGCACGGGTGGCTGCCCGCTCGGGCATGCAGGTCTGCACCGCCTCCCGATCCGCACGGAGCGGCCGGTCGCCTACATTCGCCGTGTCGGGCCCGGCGCGCCGCGCCGCGCCGGCATGGGGAGGGCGCGTGGGTGGCGCACGTCTACACGTGCAGCGGCGGGAGGACCGGGACCGGGAGCAGAAACCCGCGCCCTGGCCCGCGCCCGCGGCGGACATGCGCACCGACGCGCCCGCGTCGTCGGAGGACGTCCTCCTGTCGATGCAGCAGAGCGCCGGCAACGCCGCCGTCGTCCAGCTCCTGAGGAACGGGGCGCCGCCGCTCGCCGTGCCGGGCGTGCAGCGCCAGCCCGCCCCCGCCGAGGCGCCC
>JBFLWO010000484.1:0-2068 GCA_040757755.1 Actinomycetota bacterium | reverse complement strand
CGCGGGGGTCGCCCGCGCCGCGTGACGCGGCCCGTCGCGGCCACCCCCCCGGGCGGCCGCGACGGTCACGCGCGCGGGCCCCGGCGCGGGGCCCGAGGGGTCGTCAGTCGCCCTCGTACTTGAACGACACGGACAGGCGGGCCCGGTACCGGGACACCTTGCCGTCCTCGATCGTCACGTCGAGCTTGATCACCTCGGCGACACGCAGGTCGCGCAGGGTGCGGGATGCCGTCTCGACCGCCGCGCGGGTCGCGGCCTCCCAGGAGTCCGGGCTCGTTCCCACGATCTCGATGACCTTGTAGATGCTGTCCGACATCTCTCACCCCTCGCCGTGTTGACCGAGGCCCCCGATGGACGGTGGCCGGAGGGGAGTATCGCCGCCCGCGCTTTCCGCTCCAACACCCTGCGCGCGCGTCCGCGCCGCCTCGGCCCGCAGGCGCTCCACGTGCAGGGCGATCCGCCCCGCGAGGTTCGCGTCGGCGGGCACGAGGACGAGGCCCCGGTCGGGCGCCCCCAGCGCCACCGACCCGCCGCCGCGCAGGTGGCGCACCCCGGCGTACGCGCAGGCGAGGGCGTCGACGCGGGCCGCGTCGCGGATCGCCGCCCAGTCGCCCCCGTCCTCCTCCGGCTCCCAGCCCGCGAGGTCGAGGACGGCGGCGAGGAGGGCGCGGGCCTCGTGGATCCCGGCGGGACGGGCGCGGCCGCCGCCGCGGGGCCGGAAGGCGGGGGCGCGCACCGCGAGCCACCGGGCGCGGTACTCGGCGAGGTCGAGGGGCGGGGCGCCGGCGGGATGCTCCCGCTCCCACGCGAGCTGCCGCAGCACGAGGTCCGGGACGGCCTCCGCGACGGCCCGCCCCGCACCGCCCAGGGCGGGGGCGAGGCGCACGCCCCGCGCCCCCCCGTACACCTTCTCCATGCGGGCGCGCGACACGGGGAACGCCGCGTGGTCGCACCACGCCAGGACCGTCTCGGCGTCTCTGCGGCGGTCCCCCTCCGGGATGGCGAGGGGGGCGTCGACGACGACGAGGGCGGCGTCCTCGGGGATCGCCGCGAGGACGTCGTCGTCGTCGCCCGCGGGGCGCAGGTCGCGCAGCCGCCCGTCCCCCGTGACCGCGGCCACGGCGGACCGCGGCGGGCCGGAGACCCGTCCGAGGTGCTGCTCGAGGTGCAGACCCGCCACGATCACCACACGAAATTACTGGAAGCTGCGGGATGGATTGTTCTAGGCTTCGGCGGGGCGCCCGGCCGGTGCGCCCAGTCCCCCCGATCCACGGCCCCGCGCGCGGCGCAGGCGGCCGCGCGACCCCCGGCGACCCGGACCCGTGCTCAGCGACATCGCCCTCCTTCTCATCGCGTTCATCGCCCCGTGGGGGGTGCACCTCGCGCCGCCCCACCGGCGTCCCGTGGTGCTCGTGATCCTCATCGCCGCGCTCCTCCTCATCGGGATCTTCGGCAGCAACCCGCTCACCGGGTGGCACCTGTGGGCCGGGCTTCTCGCCGGCGTCCTGTCCGCGGTCGCGGTCAGCGTGACCGGCGGGCGCTCCCGCCCGGGGCACCGGCACCGGGGAGGCCGCTCCCGGCGGCGGGGGCCGGACCCCAGCAGCGAGCCGACCGGGGAGATCTGATTCAGACCCGGCGGCGGGACGGCCCCACGGGGGAGGCGTGTGGTCGCGGCGGTGAGATGGCCAGCCCCCGGACGGGCGCGTGTGATAATTGCGGCGGTGGGTGCCGATGTGACATCCGATCGCGATCGGCACGACGAGGAATTACGGTCGGAGCGGACACCGACGACGTCCGTCCACATGCATTAGGTAGTTCCGCCAATTGACGCTCCACGACCGGTCCTCTTACCTGCGATCGGGAAGCGATTGAGCGGTTTTGCCAGAGTTGCGGCTACGGTGACGCGTCACCGGAGCCGATAGGTCCACTGGGGCGGCCATGGACTTCGGTCGGCGACACCGGCGTGAGTCGGTGGATGGCCGGCGGGTCGCCCCGGGCCCAACGGACGACAGGTGAGGGGAGACGGGGATGAGCATGCCGGGCGCGGGCGGCGCGGGGCACGCGGTGG
>JBFLWO010000483.1:0-2069 GCA_040757755.1 Actinomycetota bacterium | reverse complement strand
GGCCGGTCCGTCAGCTCAGGGAAGGTGGTGCACATTTCGCTTCCCGTTCCTGGCGCAGTATTGGGCTCCCGGCATCAGCGGACCCGCGACCCGCTCCGGCGGCCCGATCCCCACGGGCGAGCCACCTCTGTCCCCGGGACCCCTCTCGCGGCACGCCCGGCCGTGCTGCCGAAGCCGGCGCAGGCGCCGCCCCTTTCCGCGCTGCCGGCGGTGCGGCCCGTGGAGATTGACGCCTGCGGAGAGCAGGCTCACCGCAGGCTTGGACAACCCTTCGGGTTGCCCACAATCACCACGGGCCCCGCGGCGACGTCGGCTTTCGAGAGGGGTTCGCGCGTCGGGCGAGCCGACCCTCGATCCCGGCGGAGCGCGCCGGGTCGGGACGCGCCCGGTGTCGGCGCCAGACCGGCATGCGCCAATTGGCGCGGAGGGTCCGCGCCAATTGGCGTGCACTACCTCGAGTGTGCTGGTCGCGCATGTCGTCTCCGTCCGCGACGCCTTCGTGAGCTTCGTGTCGGACGGGGGGCGGATCGAGGAACATCGGTGTCCGTGTCAATTGGCGCGGACGGGCTGCGCCAATTGACGCGTGACGTCCGGAACCGGCGAACGCCCCCTCAGGGCACGCACAAACCCGCCGGGACGGCGGGCGGGCGCGGCGCAGGGACCAGGCCGGTCCCCGCGAACCGCGGCGGCTCAGCCGGTGGCGGCGGGGGCGCGGGCGACGGTGAGGCGGTAGCGGCCCCCGCCGGTGACGGTGCGCACCTCGACGAAGTGGACGCCGGTCTCGGCGGCGGTGAGGGTCATGAGAGGGCCGGGGGTTACGCCGGTGGCGCGCGCCGCCACCAGGCGGCCGGCGGTGACCGGGTCGGGGTGGGAGCGGCGGGTGCCGGGCCGCCACAGGACGAGGTCGAGGTCCGCGCCGGGGGGCTCCGACACGGTGATCGTCACGTCGTCCCCCGCGGTGAGGGCGACGCGGTACACGTCGCGCGGGTCGCTCCACGGGGTGACGCGGCCGAACGTCGCCGCGGTGCGGGCCCCCGTCCCCGTGAGGAGGGCCTTCGTGCGGCGTGCCTGGTCGGGCTCGTCGTTCGGCTCCGCGCTGTCCGGGGACGGGGCGCGCGCCGCCAGGGCGGCGGTCACGTCCAGGACGCCCGCCCCGGTCTCGGGGTCGGGGCCGGGTGCCCCGACGTCCCGGGCGGAGCCGGTGAGGATCGCCACCACCTGCGCCCCCGTCAGGAACGGGCGGGCCGCGATCACCCGGGCCGCCGCGCCCGACACCATCGCCGCCGCCATCGACGTGCCGGTCCGCCGCGCGTAACCGCCGGTGCCGTCCGGGGTCGGCGGCGCCGTCGACAGCACCTCCAGCCCCGGCGCCGCGATCGCGACCTGCGGGCCCCGCGTCGACACGGGGAGGGGAGCGCCCGCGTCGTCGACCGCGCCGACCGCCACGACGTGCCGGTACGCCCCCGGGTACTCCCGCCGGTTGCCGCTCTGCCCCGTGTTCCCCGCCGCGGCGACGACCACCGCCCCGGACCGCACCGCCGAGTCGATCGCCGCCTGCTCCAGCGCGGACCGGCCGCCGCCACCGAACGAGATGTTGATCACGCGGGCGCCGCGCGCCACCGCGTAGTTGATGCCGCGCACCAGGGACGACGTGGTCGCCGACCCCGTCTGGTCCGCGATCTTCACGGGGAGGATCCGCGCGTGCGCGACGCCCGTCACCCCGATGCCGTTGCCGATGCCGGCGGCGAGGATCCCCGTGACATGCGTGCCGTGCCCCTCCCGGTCACGCAACGGGTCCGACCCGGGCGCGAACGACCGGGCCGCCGACGTGTCGAGCACCCCGGCGAGGTCCGGCACCCCACCGTCGACCCCCGTGTCGAGCACCGCGACGAGCGGCGGCGCGCCCCCGGACGGCGGCGTCCACCGGATGTCCGCGAGGTGCCCCTGGAGGCGGCGGAGGGGGTCGCCCTGCTCGAGGATCGCCGCGGGGGGCTCGGTCGCGACCCGGGTGCGGACCCGGTCCGGCTCGACGGCGGCGACGCCGGGGGTGGCGCGCAGCCGCGCCATCG
>JBFLWO010000482.1:0-2082 GCA_040757755.1 Actinomycetota bacterium | reverse complement strand
GGGCGGCCGACCCGGGCCGCAGGTGCAGGTCGGGCGCACCCACGCGCGGCCGGACGAATCCCGACGCCGCGCGCCAGTCGGTGCGCCCGCACCGCACGGCCCGCCACACGTTGTAGTCGTACCGCACCCCCGGCTGGCACAGGTTGCCGGTGAGCGCGCCGACGTTCGCCACCATCGACACGCCCCGGCTGTACTCGGGATCCACGAACACCGTGCCGAGAACGCTGTTGTAGCGGAACACGGTGTCCCTGGCGGCGATGCGAACCGACTGCCCGCCGCCGTTCGGACCCTGGATCACCTCGTCGAACACGTTGTTCTCGATGAGCGCGTCGCGGGTCACCCCGTGGAAGAGGTTGGCGACGAAGAGCCCGAACACGGCGCACCGCTCGAAGCGGGAGTTCCGCAACACGAAGCCGTCGATCGACCACGCCTGCAGGCACTCGACGTGCGCGCCCGGAGAGCGCGTGTAATCGTGGAAGCGCACGCCGTCGAGCAGGATGTCGCGCGGCATCGGGTCGCTCTCGGAGCGCGGCGTGATGGAGGACGAGTAATCGTGCACGGGCCCGACGTCGCCTCCGACCACGCGCACGTTCGAGGCGGAGACGATGGCGAAGAAGCGGACGTCCAGGCTCCGCAGCGTCACGTCGTCGGCCCCCGGGTGCACGTAGAAGCCATCGGCGAGCGCCATGGAGCGGACCTCCACATGGCTTGCGAAGACGTCGAGCGAGTTCAGGGTCGCGTTCCCCCGCCCCAGCCGCACCCGGGCGCCCGGCGCTGGACGGAACACGACCCGCGGCCCGCCCCGCCCCCGGACCGCGGGGATCTGCTGGGGCGGGTACGCGCCCCCGGCCACCCGGACGACGTCGCCCGGCCGGGCCCGCAGGTATGCCCGGCGGAAGGTCGCGCACGGGCGCGCCGGGCTGCAGTCGGCCGCGTCCGAGCCGCCGGGCGCGACCGCCAGCGTCGCCGGGGGCCGCGGCGCACCGCGCCCGGCGTGCGTGAGGACGCCGGCGGCCAGAGTCGCGAGGGCGCACGCCGTCGTCGCGAGGGCCGGCAGCAGGCGCATCCGGGCAATGATACGGGGTGTCCGCGGCGGGGCGTCGGGCCCGCGTCGCAACGGTAACCTCCACGTCGTGTGCGGCATCTGCGGAGTCGTCCAGCTCGGCGGCGAGCCCCGGCAGGTCGTGCCGCCGGAGGTGCTCGACCGCATGACGGACGCGATGACTCACCGGGGGCCGGACGACCGCGGCACCGTCCTCGAGCCGGGGATCGCGCTCGGGGCGCGGCGCCTGAGCGTGATCGACGTGGAGGGCGGTCATCAGCCCGTCGGCAACGAGGACGGCACGATCTGGGCCGCCCAGAACGGCGAGATCTACAACCACGGCGAGCTGCGCGACGCGCTGCGAGCAGAGGGCCACGTGCTGCGCAGCCGGTGCGACACCGAGATCATCCCGCACCTGTACGAGCGCGACGGCGCCGCATTCCCGGAACGCCTGCTCGGCATGTACGGGATCGCCGTCTGGGACCGGGTCCGCCGGAGGGCGGTCCTCGCCCGCGACCGCCTGGGCGTCAAGCCGCTCTACTACGCGCGCTGCGGCGACCTCCTGGTGTTCGGCTCGGAGCTGCGGAGCGTGCTCGCGAGCGGCCTCGTCGACACGGCGCTCGACTACGAGGCGATCGAGGCGTATCTCGTCCTCGGCTTCGTCCCCGGGCCGCGGACGCCGCTCGCCGCCGTGTCGAAGCTGCCCCCCGCGCATCGCCTCGTCGCCGGTCCCGGCGGCGTCTCGGTGGAGGCGTACTGGAGCTACCCTCGCCCGGATCCCGGACCGCGCCGGCTGGGCGTGGACCACTACGCGGAGCGCCTCCTCGAGGAGCTCGACCGCTCGGTCCGCATGCGCCTCATGTCCGACGTCCCCCTCGGCGCGATGCTCTCGGGGGGCCTGGACTCGAGCCTCATCGTCGCGCTGATGGCGCGCCACGTGCCCGGGCGGGTCGAGACGTTCTCGGTCGGCTTCTCCGGGGCGGACGACAACGAGCTGGCCGACGCCCGGCTCGTCGCCGACCTGGTCGGCGCCGAGCACC
>JBFLWO010000481.1:0-2089 GCA_040757755.1 Actinomycetota bacterium | reverse complement strand
CGCGAGACCCTCGCTCTCATCCACGGAATCGTGCTCGGCGCGCTCTTCCTCGTCGCGTTCACGGGCGGCCTCGCCGAGCTGTGGGCCCTCCGCACCGCGGACGGCACCTCGTCCGCGGCCGTGACGAGAGGTCGAGTCCGGCGGCTCCAGATCGGCACCGTCGGGATGGCGGCCGTCGTGTGGGCCACGGTCGCCGTCGGCACCTTCGTCGTCTACCCGTGGTACCGGGAGACCGGCCCGACGAGCGCGAAGAGCCGGCTTCTCGCCGGCGAGGACACCGCCGGCTGGCACGAGCTCGGCATGGAGTGGAAGGAGCACGTCTCCTGGATCAGCCCCTTCCTCGCCACCGCCGTCGCCGTGATCGCCGTGCTCTACGGCCGCCGCATCACGTCGGACGCGCGCCTCCGCAACCTCGTCACCGGACTGTTCGTCCTCGCCTTCCTCACCGCCGCCGTCGCCGGGATCTTCGGCGCGCTCATCACAAAGGCGGCACCGGTGAGATGACCGCGCGCGAGACGAGGCCCGCTGTCCCCACCACCGCGGAGGTCCATGCAGACGGCCCTGCGGACCGAGCGCAGGGCAACGGCCAAGCCATCGCCGTCGCCCTCGCCACCGGCTTCGCCTCGTTCATCCTCGGCCTCATGACGATCCTCGCGGAGGCCTCCGCATCAGTGAGGGGCGACCTGCAACTCGATGACGCGGTCGGGCCCCTGTCGGGCAAGGCGACGTGGGCCACTGTGGCCTTCGCCGTCTCGTGGGCGGCGCTGGCCGCCGCACTCCGCGGACGCGAGCTCAGGTGGCGCATCCCCCTCGTCGCGGCGGGCGTGCTGCTGCTCGCGGGCTTCCTCCTCACGTTCCCGCCGATCTTCCAGTCGGTGGGCTAGGACCTGTCCCGGTTTCCGACCCTCCCGAGATACGGTCTCGGAAAGCCGGCTTCCTCCCCGGGGCGGCATCCCGGTCGGAGGCCGGGATCACGCGACGGTCGCTAGAGGAACTTGAGGTGCGACAGGGGCCAGTAGGTGAGCTCCGCCTGGCCGATGACGTTGTCGATCGGCACGAACGGGTCGGGCCACTGGTGGGAGTCGCAGGACTGGTTGCGGTTGTCGCCCAGCACCAGGACCTTGCCGTCGGGGACCTGCGGGAAGCTCGTGGAGTACTCGGGCCGGTCCGCGTTCTCCACGACGAACGGGCGGCCGTTCACGAGCGTCTGACCGTCGCGCACCTCGATGCGGTCGCCGGGCAGGCCGATGACGCGCTTCACGAACGGGACGTCGCTCACGGCGTCGCCGCAGATCGCCTTCGCCGGGTCGGTGGGGTCGAACACCACGACGTCGCCGCGGGAGATGTCGCGGAACCGGTAGATGAGGCGGTTCGCGATGATCCGGTCGTTCGCCTTGATGGTGGGGAACATCGACTCGGTGGGGATCTCGTAGGGCTTCGCGATGGAGCCCTGGATCACGAGCGCGAGGGCCACCGCCACCGCGACGGGGATGAGGAGGTCCTTGACGAACCAGCGCACGGGTCAGTCCCCGCGCCGGCGGGCGAGGATCCCGGTGCCGACGGCGACCACGCCGATCCCCGCGGCGATGCCGATCCACAGCCCGGCGCCGCTCCCCCCGCCATCGTCCCCCGCCTCGGCCAGGCAGCGCGCCTGCGCCTGGCGCAGGATGTCGCGCGACTGCTCGTAGATCGCCTCGTTGGGGTCGAGCTCCTCGATGGCCCGCTCGAAGTCCCGCGACGAGTAGCAGCCCTGGACCTGCCCGTCGTCCTTGTAGTCCGCGATAACCTCCTGCGCGCTCGACAGCGCGACGGCCGGCACCGCGCCGAGAACGGCCACGGCGGCGAGGAAGGTCAGGAGGGCGCGGCGGATGGTCAAGGAGACGTCGGACGCCGGGCGGGGCCCCCGGCCAGCGCGGGATCGTAGCGCGATTGGGGTCGCGCCGCGCGCGATGCGGTTCGCGGCGCCCCTCGCGCTCGCCGCCGGCTGGTGCGCCCTGGCGTTCGCGTCGGGGGGGATGACCGACGCGTCCGACTCCACGGGACGCGGCCCGACCGCCGCGTTCCTGGCCCTGGCGCTGGGCGCGGCGGC
>JBFLWO010000480.1:0-2107 GCA_040757755.1 Actinomycetota bacterium | reverse complement strand
GGCGGGGGCGGCGGGGGCGGCCGTGGCGGCGCCGGCCACCAGCGCGTCGATGCGGGCGTCGAGCCCCGGCGGCAGGGCCGGCTCCCGCGCCACCACGTCCCCGGCCAGGCGCAGGGCGTCGCGCTCCGCGTCGGTGCGGGGCTCCGCCCCGGCGAGGAGGGCGTCGAGGCGCTCCGGGGTGGGCCAGTCAGACACGCGGCGCCTCCGGGTCCAGGGCACGGCGCAGCTTGCCGAGCGCCCGGTGCAGGGTGGTGGAGCACGCCGACGGCGTCACGCCCATCACCTGCGCCGCGTCGGCGGCCGACAGCTCCACCACCACGCGCAGCGCCACCGTCTCGCGCTCCGCCGGCGTCAGCGTCGCGAGCGCCGCCCTGAGGTCGCCGGACACGTCCCCCGGCACCTCGGGCTCCGGCTCCGCCGGCGGCTGCGCGGCGGCGAAGCGCCGCTCCCGCGCGCGGCGGCTGCGGGAGCTTCGCGCCTCGTCGATCGCCACCCGGCGTGCGACCGCGACGAGCCACGGGCGAAGCGGCCCGCGGGACGGGTCGTACCGGTCGAGGCGGCTCAGCGCGCGGGCGAACGCCTCCTGCGTCAGGTCCTCCGCCGCGTGCGGGTCCCCGGTCAGGTGCAGCAGGTAGCGGTACACGGCGAGCCGGTTCGCCGGCGCCGCCGCCTCGGCGAAGGACGGGCGTTCGGCCAGGTACGCCTCCCGGGCGTGCGGACGGGGGATCGCGACGTTCACGACCACAGTACGGGGCCGGACGCCCCGCCGTCACGTCCCGGGCGAGCCGCGCTTGATCGGACCGCCTCGCCATGGCACGGTGGAGCCCGTGTTCCGGCGCCGCAAGTCGAAGGACAGGAGCCTCTTCGAGACGGGGTGGCCCGCCGTCGGCACGGTCGTCGCCGTGCGCGACACGGGCGCGACCCTGGACGACGACGCGCTACGCGTCGTCATCACGTTCCGGGTGGAGCCCCTCGACGGGTCCCCGCCGTTCTCCGGCGAGCGGGCGGCGACCGTCGCCCGCGACGCCCTGCCCGTCCCCGGGGCCCGCTACCCCGTCCTGTACCACCCCGACGACCCGCAGGGCTTCGCGTACGTCACGAGCGACGGCGGCGAGAACGCCCGGCAGCGGATCGTGTGGATCTGGGGCGACGTGTTCGGGCCGGACGGGTCGGAGGTGGGGCAGCCGCCCGCCGACCACGCCGCGGCGACGCGCGCGGCCGCGCCCGCCGACCCCGTCGACCGCCTCGCGACCCTCGACGCGCTGCGCCGCTCCGGCGCCCTGACGGACGAGGAGTTCGCGCAGCAGAAGCGGCGCATCCTGGGGGACGCCGGCACGCCGTGACCCGCCCGCCGTAGTGGTAGCCTGACCACTATGGCGTACGTGGTGGCGCGGCGCGACGGGCGGTTCGAGATCCGCGAGAGCGCGCACACTCCCCGCGGGCCGCGGGCCCGCACCCTCGCCGTGTTCCGGGAGCTGTCCGCCGCCGTGCTCGACCGCGCGCAGGAGCGCGCCGCCGCGGTGATCGACCGGGACGCGCTCGCCGCCCGGGCCCGCGCCCTGGGCGCCCCCGACGCCGGCGACGCCGCCGCGGTCCTCGCCCGCCGCCTCGCCGCCGAGATGCGCCGCGGCGGCCGCGTGCCGCGCGCCCTCGCCACGGTCATCGCGCGGGACCTCGCGGGGCCCCGGGTCGCCGTCCCCGACAGCGTGGAGCCCGCCCTCGACTGGCTCGACGCGTCGCCGGAGCGCCGCGGCCGGGCGCTGCGCGACCTGCTGCGCGTCGCGTCGCGCGTGCCGCCGCGGCCGCGCCCCGCGGTCCTCGCGTTCCCGCCGCTGGGACGGCCTCGGCGTGCCGCCGCGTGAGCCGCCGCTCGACGAGAAGATCGTCCTCCTGACGGGGGCGCTCCGCGAACGCGGCGTGCCGCATGCGTTCGGCGGGGCCCTCGCGCTCGCCTACCACGGCGAGCCGCGCTCCACCGTCGACGTCGACCTGAACGTGTTCGCCGCGCCCGCGGAGGCGGGCCCCGTCCTCGACGCGCTGCGCGGCCTGGGCGCCCGCTTCGACCGGCGCGCCGCCGCCCGCGCGGTGCGCGCCGAGGGGCAGGTGC
>JBFLWO010000479.1:0-2118 GCA_040757755.1 Actinomycetota bacterium | reverse complement strand
AACGACGGCGTGACCATCGCCCGTGAGATCGAGGTGGAGGACGCCTTCGAGAACCAGGGCGCGCAGCTGGTGCGCGAGGTGGCGACCGCGACGAACGACGTCGCCGGTGACGGCACCACCACCGCGACTCTTCTCGCGCAGGCGATCGTGCGCGAGGGCCTGAAGAACGTGGCGGCCGGCGCGAACCCGATGGGCCTGAAGCGGGGCATCGAGGCGGCCGTCGACGCCGTCGTCGAGTCCATCAAGGGTCAGTCGCGCGAGGTCTCCGGCAAGGAGGACATCGCCCGCGTCGCCACCATCTCGGCCCGTGACCGCGAGGTCGGGGACGTGATCGCCGACGCGATCGAGAAGGTCGGCAAGGACGGCGTGGTGAACGTCGAGGAGGGCCAGACCTTCGGGATGGAGCTCGAGTTCACCGAGGGCATGCAGTTCGACCGCGGCTACATGTCGCCGTACATGGTCACCGACCAGGAGCGGATGGAGGCCGTCCTCGAGGACGCCTACATCCTCGCCCACGGCGGCAAGATCAGCTCCGTGCAGGACATCCTGCCGCTGCTCGAGCAGGTGATCCAGACCGGCCGCCCGCTGCTCGTCCTCGCGGAGGACGTGGAGGGCGAGGCGCTCGCCACGTTCATCGTGAACAAGCTGCGCGGCACCTTCACCGGCATCTGCGTGAAGGCCCCCGGCTTCGGCGACCGCCGCAAGCGGATGCTGGAGGACATCGCGATCCTCACCGGCGGTGAGCAGATCTCCGAGGAGATGGGCCTCAAGCTGGAGAACACCCAGCTCGCCCAGCTCGGCCGCGCCCGCAAGATCGTGGTGGCGAAGGACGCGACGACGATCATCGACGGCGCCGGCGACCCCGAGGAGATCAAGGGCCGCATCAAGCAGATCAAGACGGAGATCGAGACCAGCGACTCGGACTTCGACCGCGAGAAGCTGCAGGAGCGCCTCGCGAAGCTCGCCGGCGGTGTGGCGGTGGTGAAGGTCGGTGCCGCCACCGAGACGGAGATGAAGGAGAAGAAGCACCGGGTGGAGGACGCCCTGCAGGCGACCCGCGCGGCGCTGGAGGAGGGCATCGTCCCCGGCGGCGGCGTGGTGCTGGTGAACGCCGTGCCGGCGGTGGACAAGCTGAAGCTGTCGGGCGACGAGGCGACCGGGGCGGCGATCGTGCGCCGGGCGCTGGAGGAGCCGCTGCGTCAGCTGGCGGACAACGCGGGCCTGGAGGGCTCCGTGGTGGTCGGCAAGGTGCGGGAGCTGAAGCCCGGCCAGGGCCTCAACGTCGACACCGGCGAGTACGTCGACCTGGTGAAGGCCGGCATCATCGACCCGGCGATGGTGACCCGCTCGGCGCTGCAGAACGCCGCGTCGATCGCGAAGAACATCATCACCACCGAGTGCATCGTCGCCGAGAAGCCGGAGAAGCCGGCCGAGGGCGGCGGCCAGGCGTAACGCACCGGGTCACCGGTCGCGACGCGCGACGGGGCCGCCCTGCCGTTCCGGCACGGCGGCCCCGTGCCGTTCAGGGGTCCGCACGGCTGCGGCCCCACACACGCCACTGCCGGAACGGCCCTCGCAGGGACGCCCCGGCAGCCGGCGTCATCTCGTCTTCGGTGGGTTTGCGGGCGCCGCTCCGCTCATCCGAGCCGGAAGCGACGCCCGATGCGCGTCGCATCCAAAGGCGTCACCTCCCTGCGGTCACCCCGTCCGCGCGGACGGTGTCTGTGCGACCGCCTCCTCGTTCGTCGCCGAAGGGCCGGCGTGCGCCGTGCGGGACGTTCCCGCTCGGGACGCGTCCGCCGGCCGCACCCCGGCTCGCCGGGGAACGGGACGTCGACCGGTCCTGTCGCCGCCAGGTCCACTGTGCGCCGAGCAGCGCGCCCACGTCGGTTTGCGGCATGTCGCCGCAACGCGATGTCGTGGAGGAAACGTGGCCTGTCGGCGGGGTGCCGCGCATCCTGGCTCCTTGGCGATTCCGGAAGTGCTGCTCCGCGGGGCGGTACGACGGACTCCCCTTGCGTCGGTCCGATTGGCCACCCACGCACATCAAGTCTGGCCCCGCCTCGGACGACGGTCAAGCCCGCACCCCGCCCCCAAGGAGTGAATCGCGATGCGGCA
>JBFLWO010000478.1:0-2120 GCA_040757755.1 Actinomycetota bacterium | reverse complement strand
CCTGTTCGCGCACCCGCTCGACGCGCCCGCCGCGGCGGCGGCGATCGCGTCGGGCGGCGCCCCGCGCCGCTGACGCCCGCGGGCGCCACCGGGGGCGGCCCCGGGCGACTTGACTTCAAGTTCACGTGAACTTGTACGGTCGGGCGCGACATGCCCGTCGAGGATCGAGGAGCGTTCCGATGACGACAGCACCGACGCCCGCCGAGCGGATCGCCGCGGCGGTGACCTCGTGGCCCGGGGTGCGCGTGGAGCCCGGCCGGTTCGGCGCCGTGTCCTTCCGCGTGGGCCGCCGCGAGATCGGCCACCTCCACGGAAGCCACGCCGCGCACTTCGCGTTCCCCCGGCAGGTCCGCGCCGACCTTCTCGCCGCGGGCCGCGTCGGCCCGCACCCGGTGGACTCGCCGGGCCTCGCCGCCCGCCGCATCGCCGGGGAGGAGGACGTGCGCGACGTGATCGCGCTGATGCGCCTCAACTACGAGCGCCTCGCCGCGCGGGGCGGCGCGGCGCAGTGACCGCGACGCCGCAGCCCGGCGATGAGTTCCGGGCGCGGCGGCGGTCCTTGCATGTGACAGCCGGGGAACGGCAGGATCGGCGGACACCGCGGCGCCCGCGGGCGCGTCGTCGACGAGCGGCCCCCGGCGCGACGAGCCCGGACGAGGGAAGGGGAAGGGATGACGGTGGGTGGACGCACACGGTGGCTGGCGCTTCTCGTCCTCTGCATGGGGGACCTGATGATCGTCCTGGACACGACGATCGTGAACGTGGCGCTGCCGTCGATCCGGGAGGACCTCGGCTTCTCCGAGACCTCCCTCGCCTGGGTGGTGAACGCCTACATGCTGACGTTCGGCGGGTTCCTGCTCCTCGGCGGGCGGCTGGGCGACCTGTTCGGCCACCGCCGCCTGTTCGTCGGCGGCATCGCCCTGTTCACCGTCGCGTCGCTCGCCTGCGGCCTGTCGACCGCGCAGGGGCTCCTCGTCGGCGCCCGGGCGGTGCAGGGGCTGGGCGGGGCCGTGGTGTCGGCGGTCGCCCTGTCGCTCATCATGATCCTGTTCACGGAGCCGGCGGAGCGGGCGAAGGCGATGGGCATCTTCGGCTTCGTCCTGTCGGGCGGCGGCTCCGCGGGCGTGCTCCTCGGCGGCGTCCTCACGGACCGTCTCGACTGGCACTGGATCTTCCTGGTGAACCTGCCGATCGGGGCGGCGGTCGTCGCCCTGTGCCCCGTGCTCTTGCCGGCGGTGCGCGGCCACGCCGGGTCGGGGCGCCTCGACGTCGCCGGGGCGGTGACCGTGACCGGGTCGCTGATGCTGGCGGTGTACGCGATCGTGAACGGCAACGACACGGGGTGGACGTCGGCCCGGACGGTCGGCCTGCTGGCGGCGTCCGCGGCGCTTCTCGCCCTGTTCGTCGCGATCGAGGCGCGGGCGGGGTCCCCGCTGATGCCGCTCGGCCTGTTCCGGCTGCGCAACGTCGCGATCGCGAACGTGGCGGGGGTGCTGATGGCGGCGGGGATGTTCGCGGCGTTCTTCATCTCCGCCCTGTACCTGCAGCTCGTCCTGGGCTACACGCCGATGGAGGTGGGCCTCGCGTACCTGCCGTCGACGGTGGTGTGGGGGGCGGTGTCGCTCGGCCTGTCCGACCGGCTGGTGATGCGGTACGGCGTGAAGACGCCGCTCGTGGCGGGGCTCGCCTGCATGGCGGTGGGGATCCTGCTCTTCGCCCGCGCCCCCGTGGACGGGAGCTTCGCCGTGGACGTGTTGCCGAGCATGTTGCTGCAGGGCTTCGGGGCGGGCATCGCGTTCAACCCCCTGCTTCTCGCCGCGATGAGCGACGTCGCCCCCGAGCAGTCGGGCTTCGCGTCCGGCGTGGTGAACACCGCGTTCATGATGGGCGGCGCGGTGGGCCTCGCGGTGCTCGCGAGCCTCGCGGCGTCGCGCACCGACGGCCTGCGCGACTCCGGCGACGGGCCCCTCGCGGCGCTGACCGGCGGCTACCACCTGGCGTTCCTCGTGGGCGCCGTGTTCGCGGTGGCGGCCGCGGTGACCTGCGGCGCGATGCTGCGCCGGTCCGCCGCGCCGGCACACGCGGTGGGGGCGGGGGAGGCCGCCCCCGCGGCGGCCGGG
>JBFLWO010000477.1:0-2127 GCA_040757755.1 Actinomycetota bacterium | reverse complement strand
TGAGCGCGGTCCAGCTCGGACCCGGCGTCCGGGCCAGGGATGGATGGCTCCCTTTCCGCGGGCCTACGGCCGTCTCACGTCTCGGGCCGTGCGTTCGGAGACGCCCTCCCGGAGGATCCCCTCGGTAGCGACGTCGACCCGCACGCCGAGGACGTCCTCCTGGGCGACCTGCAGCCGCTCAAGGTCCAGCAAGGTGCGGCCGGGGTCGAGATCGACCAGTAGGTCGACGTCGCTGTCGGGCAGGTCGTCGCCACGGGCGACCGAGCCGAACACCCGCACCCCGCGAGCCGTGGTGCGCGCACACCTCCAGCACCTGCGCCCGCGCGCGCCGCAGCACCTCACCGACCGGACCGGGGAACGGCTCCACCGCCCCGGGCTCCGGGGCCGGCCCACCCGCCGGCCGTGACGACCCGGGCGCCATGGCCGACAGTGTGACCCCGCCCGGCACCGCCATGGGGAGGAGGCGCGCCGGGCGAGCCGGCGGGCCGCGCCTTACTCCTGCGGCCCCGGCGCCACCCGCACCGCAACCGCCGTGAACCACCCCGCGGTCTCGTCACAGGTGGGGCGGCGCCTTCAGGGGCGCGTGGCGAGCCAGCCGCCGAGGAGTCAACAGAGGCGCGCACCGGGATGGCGCAGGTCGACGGCGGTCGCCGTCACCCCTTCGTGAGACGGGTCGCGCTTCGGGTTACCGGGTGACGCCGGTGGCTACCCGGCGCACTCGATCTCGACGCGGCGGTTGAGGGCACGCCCGTTCTCGTTGTCGTTCGTGGCGATCGGCTCGGCCTCCCCCTTGCCGACCGCGCTGATTCGCGCCCGCGGGAAGCCCCGGCGCACGAGGTCGGCGACGACAGCCCCGGCGCGGCGCCCCGAGAGAGCCTGGTTGTACGCGTCGGACCCCTCCCCGGAGGTGTGACCCTCGATCACCACGCGGCTCTTCGTCCGTCGCAGGGCCCCGTAGACCTCCGCGAGGACAGGCAGCGACTCCCGCCGGATGGTCGCCGAGTCGAAGTCGAAGTTGATGCCGTGGACGATCGAGCCGCAGCCGAGCGCCGGCTTCGGCTTCACCGGCTTCGAGCAGGCGGTCACCGCGCCAGGCGCCCTCCCACCTTCATAGTGCGTGAACGGGGCGCCGTTGTCGGACCGCACGCCGCGCAACGTCCCGTCCGGCGCGACCGCGAGAACGAACGTCGTGAGCGTCCCCCCGCTCGTCTTCCTCCCACTCGCGCGCAAGATCGCACCGGTCACGGTGCCCGTGAGCCTCCCCTGACCCTTGTCGAAGCAGCCCTGCACCGTCACGCCCTTCTGGCGCAGCTCGATCGGGCCGAACGTCGCGTCCCATCCGCCGGTGAAACGCCGCGACACAGGCGCCGCCCGCTGCGTCCCGTTGCCGATCAGCTCCGTGAACTCGAAAAACGTCGCGCCCGGATCGACACCGCCGACAAGCCGGACCTTCACCCACCTCACCCATGGCGTGCGACGCACCACGAGCTCCGACTCCTCCCCCGCCCGGCCACCCGTGGTGAGGGAGGCCGCGGCGAGATCGGTGAAGCCCGCCCCGGGCCCGCGGGACGAGCCGAGAACCTCCACCCTGCCGACGAACGACTGGGCGGGAGACGGGGTCTCCAGGACGTCCGGCACCGCGAAGCGGGTGAACCTCGTCGGCGCCGGAAGCTCATACACGAACTCGAACGTGCTGCGGGGCCCGCCGGGCTTGCGGTTGAGGGTGCCGCGCCGCACGCCCCCGTCGGTCGCGGCGATCGCCTCCGCGAACCCGGTGCCGAGAGCCGCGCCGGACTTGCCGACCGCGACCGGAAGCGCCCCGGACGCGAACGTCAATAGATCGGGCCGCGCCGGCGCCGGCGCATCCACCGCCGCCCCGGCGTGCGCGGGCACCATCATCACCACCGCGCCGAGGGCAAGGGATCGCATTCCGTGCCCCAAGGCGCTCACCGCCCGAACCCTACCAACGGGCACGCCGTCGCCGGCGGCGAGAGGACCGACCGCCCGGCCACGTCACGCGCTCCGCACCGCCCCGACCGTCGCTCGCGGCGCACCCCGCGACGAAACCCCGGCGCTACTCGACGGGCGCCGCCACCGTGACGGTCACCACGGGCACGTCGCGCTCCA
>JBFLWO010000476.1:0-2128 GCA_040757755.1 Actinomycetota bacterium | reverse complement strand
CCCCAGGGGGGCGGCTAGGCGGAGTCGGCGGCGGCCTCGAGGGCGGGGGCGCGTCCGCGTCCGCGGCCCGTGGGGATCGCGACGGCGACGAGCCCGCCGACGGCGACGAGGGCCGCCCCCACCCACACGGCGGGGGTCATTCCGTCGACGAACGTCCGGCCGGTGTCGTAGCCGCCCGCCCGGGCGAAGACGGCGGCGAGCACCGCGACGCCGAACACGCCGCCCAGCTCGCGGATCGCGTTGTTCGCCCCGGAGGCCTTGCCCTCCTCGGCGGAGCGCACGCTGCCCAGGATCACGTTCGCCACCGGCGCGAAGAAGAGCGCCATCCCGGTGCCCGACACGACGAACGGGATCACGAGGTCCGAGTAGGGGACGGTGGGCGAAGACACCGCCGCCAGCCAGGCGAGCCCCGCGGCCTGCAGCGCGAGGCCGACGGCCATGATCCGCGGCCCCGGGATGCGGTCGCTCAACGCCCCCGCGATCGGGGCGACGATCACCGGCATCGCCGTCCACGGCAGGATCCGCAGCCCCGACTCGAGCGGCGAGTAGCCCTGCACCACCTGGAAGAACTGGGACAGCAGGAAGATCGAGCCGAACATCCCGAAGAACATGAGAAGCGACGACGTGTTCGCGAGGGCGAACGTGCGGCTGCGGAAGAGGCGCAGCGGCAGCATGGGGGTGGGGGAGCTCGCCTCCCACGCGAGGAACGCCACCAGGAGCGCCGCGCCGGCGGCGAGCGGCACCACGATCTCGGCGCTGCCCCACCCGGCGGCGTTGCCGCGGACGAGGCCCCACACGACGCCGAACAGCCCGCCGCTCGCGAGCACCAGCCCGGGCAGGTCGAGGCGGTCGGCCGGTCCGCGCGACTCGGTCAGCCGGCGGGCCGCGAGCGGCATGAGGACGAGGCCGACGGGGACGTTCAGCCAGAAGATCCACTGCCACGAGATCCCCTCGGTGACGGCGCCGCCGACGAGCGGCCCCAGGGCGACGGCGAGGCCGCCGATGCCGCCCCAGGCGCCCAGCGCCAGTCCGCGCCGCTCGGGCGCCACCGCGGCGGACAGGATCGTGAGGGTGAGGGGCGTGACGATCGCGCCGCCGAGCCCCTGCACGGCGCGTGCGGCGTTCAGGAACTCGACGTTCGGGGCGAGCGCCGCGGCGGCCGACGCCGCGGTGAACACGGCGAGGCCGATGGTGAACAGGCGCCGCCGGCCGAAGCGGTCCCCGAGGGCGGCGCCGGTGAGGAGGAGCACGGCGAAGGTGAGGGTGTAGGCGTTGA
Organism: Actinomycetota bacterium; assembly: GCA_040757755.1. Classification (GTDB taxonomy): domain Bacteria; phylum Actinomycetota; class Thermoleophilia; order Miltoncostaeales; family Miltoncostaeaceae; genus JBFLWO01. Next base: position 852 of record JBFLWO010000476.1, on the reverse strand, counting down.
CGGTCCACTCGAGGTCCTCGAGCGACGCGTCGAGGTCCGTGCGGATCACGGGGATCGCGGTGGTGACGACGAGGTTGTCGAGGGTCACCATCACCAGGGCGAGGGAGGTGATCACGAACGTCCACAGCGTCCGCGACCGTCCGGCGGTCCCCATCGGGCCACCTCCATTGACTAGTGAGTGCTTACTCATCTCAGCGGCGAAAAAGGGGGCGGCCGGGGGTCAGTGCCGGCGGCCGCAGGACTCGATCAGGCGCGCCGCCCACGGCTCCTCGGCGCCCAGGAGGTCCATGCTCGCGATGACGTTCAGGAGCATCCCCCGCGCGAAGAAGTGGTGCACCTCCTCGGCGGTGACCCCGGTCGACTCGGCCAGGTCCACGATGCGGCCGAAGCCGCGCCGCACCACGGCGCGCACGTCGGCGTCGTCGCAGGCGACGTACGCCTGCATCTGGCCCCGCAGGCGCCGGCTGTCCGACAGGATCCACTGCCCGTAGGCGTCGGCCATCGCCATGAGCGCGTCGTGTCCCGACAGGCCCTCCGACGCGAGCCTGAACTTCTCCAGCGTGTCGGCGAAGCAGCGCTCGACCGAGGCGATGAACAGCTCCTTCTTCGTCCCGAAGAGCCGGAAGAGGTAGGGCTGGGAGATGCCGACGCGGCGGGCGATCGCGTCGGTGGAGGCACCGGCGAACCCGCGCGCGGCGAACTCGGTGAGGGCGGCGTCGAGGACCTCCTCGCGCCGTTCCTCGGCGGTCTTGCGAGTGGCGGCGGGCGTCACGACGGCGATAGTACGTGCTCACTTACAACCGTGTCAAGGGCGTCGGCGGCGCCGCCGCGGACCGTCCGGGCGGCGCCGCC
>JBFLWO010000475.1:0-2129 GCA_040757755.1 Actinomycetota bacterium | reverse complement strand
CGCCCTCGCCCGCCACGCCGTCGGCGCCGCCGACGCGGACGCCGTCGTCAAGCTGTCCATCAGCGCGTCCCGGGCCGCCCGGGCGGCGGGGGACGCGGCGACCGCCCTGGCCCATGCGAACCGCGCCGTCCGCTGGGCGGACGCCCTCGACGACGCCCGCCGCCGCCTCGACGCACGCGTCGAGCGGGGAATCGCCCTCCTCGACGCGGGTGAATGGCACGAGGCCGCCGAGGAGCTCGAGGGCGTCGCCGGCCCCTTGACGGCTTTGCGCGCAGTCGACGATGCGGTCGCCGCGATCTGTGAGGCATCGACGGCGCGATGGCACGCCGGTGAGCATGAGCGTGCCCTCGCTCTGGTCACCGACCCGGCGCTCCGGGCGTCGGCGTCGGCGTCCGCGTCGGCGCGCGCTCGCGTCGCGAATCAGGCGGCGATCTTCAGCAACATGCTCGCCCGCTTCCGATCCGGCCTCGCGTACTCACGCGAAGCAAGGGAAATGGGCGTCGAGGCAGGCCTCCCGGAGGAGGCGTGCCGCGCGCTGATCTACGCGGGCCAGGCTCGGGTGTGCCGCGGGGACGCCGAGGGCCTGATCCTGATCGAGCGCGCGAGAGGGGAGGCACAGCGCGGCGCGGGCCAGCGGAACGAGACCCTCTCACTGATCTGTGCGAGTCACGTGCTCCTCCCGCTCGGCCGGCCTCGCGAGGCCGCCGACGCGGCCCGCGCCGGAATCGAACGCGCCATCGCCCTCGGCGTCCGGGACCACGAGCTCGTGCTTCGCTCGAACCTCGGAGACGCCCTCATCGCGACGGGAAACCTCGAGGAGGGGCGTCGACAGATCGAGCTGGCGTCGGAGGGCTGGCGCGCCCTTCGGGCCGGAATCCCGTCTCCATCGGACCCGAGCGAGGCGATGCTCCTCCTGGCCCGGGGCGACATCGACAACGCGCTGCTCGGCTTCCACGGGTTGAGCGCATCGACCCGCCTCGACCGGATGGAGTTCTCACACGTCCTGTCGCTGATGAGCGGCCACGCGCTGGCTGCGCTGTCGGCAGGGCATCCGGCGGAGGCGCGTGCCGTCGTCGACGCAGCGCTTGCGGCGTGGCGGAGCACCGATGACCGGATCATGGGTCTCCCCCTGCTTGCCATCGGGGCGCAGGCGGGTGACGGGGACCGGGCTGCCCAGTGCGTCGGCCAGCTGCAGCGGATCGCCCGCGAAACGGGCATGCCGTTCGCACGCGCCCTTGCGCGCAAGGCGGCCGCCCATGTCGATGGGCGAACTGACGGCGGCAAGGCGTTCGACGGGTTCCAGGATGCCGCCCGGGAGTGCGATTCGATCGGGATGGTGTGGTGGGCGGCACAGGCCACGATGCACGCGGGTCTTTCCGACGTCGAGGCGGATCGTGGCGCCGCTGCGCTGCTCGACGCGCGTGCGCGCTTCGAGTCGATGGGCGCCGACGGGTGGCGGCTGCGGTGCGAGGCGGCTTTGAGGGCGGCCGGACGTCGAATTCCGTCGCGGGGCGCGATCGACGCGCGGGGTGAGCTCACGGCTCGCGAGATGGAGGTGCTCCTCCGGCTCGCGGACGGCCTCACGAACCGTCAGATCGGCGAGCGCCTCTTCATCAGCGAGCGGACCGTGGCGCGACACCTCATCCAAGTGTTCTCGAAGCTCGGTGTCACGAGTCGGACCGCTGCGGTACACGCTGCCCGGGAAGCCGGACTATTGGAGGGCGCGACGGGCGGTCACGACAGGGATGACGCACGCGGCGCGCCAGGCGGCGGCGTCGTCGTTCTCGCGGCCCCCGCTGCCCCGGCTACTCGCGGCACCCGGGGCAGGGGTTCCGCACGTCAGTCGGCTACTTGACCCACATCGTCGCCATCGCCGGAACGGCGGAGGCGAGCATGACGGCGGTCGCGGCGAGCACGTAGACAGCAGCAAAGCGACGGCGCATAGTGACGAGTCCTTTCGTCGTTGTGGTGCATGCCTTGCAGGGGTTCGTGTCGTCAGTCCGGCGGCCAGCCTTTAGTCAACTGACGAAAAACTTCATGAGGTTCATGAACGATCGGGCGGGGGTGGAGGGGCTCCCCCGCGCCTGACGTCACCGCCTCGCGGGGGCGCCCGTGGCCCGCGGAGCGCG
>JBFLWO010000474.1:0-2143 GCA_040757755.1 Actinomycetota bacterium | reverse complement strand
CGGCCGCCCTGGCCGGGCCCCTCGACGTCGCCGTGTTCCTCACGGGGGTCGGGGCGGGGCTCACCCTCGAGCTGGCGCGGCGCACGGGGCGTGAGGAGGACCTGCGGGCGGCCCTCGACGCCGGCCGCGTGATCGCCCGGGGGCCGAAGCCGCGGGCGACGTTGCGCGCCGCGGGCGTCCGCGTGGACGAGGTGGCGGACCCGCCGCACGCCACCGCGATCCGCGACGCGCTCCTCGCCGGCGGCGTCGCCGGCCGGCGGATCCTGCTCCAGGCGTACGGCGCCCCCGTGGACGAGGTCGCCGGGCCGCTGCGCGACGCGGGCGCGGAGGTCACGGTGGTGTCCCCGTACCAGGGTGGATGGCCGGACGACCAGGGGCCGGCGCAAGAGCTGGCGCGGGCCGCCGCGGCAGGTGAGCTCGACGCCCTCACGTTCACCAGCGCGCAGGCGGCGCGCCAGTTCGTCGTGCTGGCGGAGTGCGCCGGCGTCGACGTGGAGGCGCTGCGCGCATCCGGCGTGACCATCGCCGCGGTCGGCCCCGTCACCCGGGCGGCCCTGGAGGCGGCGGGGCTCCCCGTGCACGTCGAGCCGGAGAACGCCCGGATGGGCGCGATGTACCACGCCCTGGCGGCCGTTCTGCCCTCCCGCGCCCCCATGTGTACGGATCACACGAGGGATGGGACGGGAATCTCGGCGGGACCGTCCGAGGTACCGGAGACGCCCCCTTCGTAACTTCCTCATACGGACGGAGTCACCGATGAGGAGGCGGGGTTTGTCGCGCTGGATTCATGACTGGAACCCGAACGACGAGACGTTCTGGGAGACCCGCGGCAAGCGCATCGCGCGTCGCAACCTCGTGTTCTCGATCCTGGCCGAGTTCCTCGGCTTCTCGGTGTGGCTCCTGTGGAGCGCGATCGCCGTGAACCTGAACCGGGCGGGCTTCGACCTGAGCGTCGACCAGCTCTTCTGGCTCGTGTCCCTCCCCGCCCTCGTCGGCGCCGCCGCGCGCCTCCCCTACGGGGCGATGGTGTCGATCATGGGTGGGCGCAACTTCACGGTCCTCAGCGCCGCGCTGCTCCTCATCCCGTCCGTGAGCCTCGGCGTGCTGGTGCAGGACCCCACCACCCCGTACTGGATGCTCCTCCTGTCGGCGGCGACCGCCGGCTTCGGCGGCGGCAACTTCGCGTCCAGCATGGCGAACATCAGCTTCTTCTTCCCGGAGAGCAAGAAGGGCTTCGCCCTCGGCCTGAACGCCGCCGGCGGCAACATCGGCGTCGCGGTGGTGCAGTTCCTGGTGCCCGCGGTGATCGGCCTGGGGATCCTGGGCCTGGGCGGCGCGGCCGCCACCGACGTCCTGTCGCTCGAGTGGGCGGCGTGGATGTGGGTGCCGGCGATCGTCGTCGCCGTCGTCTGCGCCTGGTTCTTCATGGACAACCTCGCGGTGTCCCGGGCGAGCATCAAGGAGCAGGCCACGGCCCTGCGCCGCCGCCACACCTGGATCATCTCCTGGCTGTACGTCGGCACGTTCGGCTCGTTCATCGGCTTCTCCGCGGCCCTGCCGCTCCTCATCAAGACGCAGTTCCCGGACGTGAACCCGCTGCAGTACGCGTTCCTCGGCCCGCTGGTGGGGTCCATCGCCCGCCCGTTCGGCGGCTGGCTCGCCGACCGCGTCGGCGGCGCGATCCTCACGGTGTGGTGCTTCCTCGCCCTGATGGCCGGCACCGTCGGCGTGATCCTCGCCCTCGACTCCGGGTCCTTCGCGATCTTCCTCGCCACGTTCCTCTGCCTGTTCGTCGCCTCCGGCGTCGGCAACGGCTCCACCTACCGGATGATCCCCACGATCTTCCGGGCGGAGCGGCTGCGGCACGCGAAGCCGGGCGAGGAGGAGGGTGCGGAGCAGGAGGCCCGCAAGGAGGCGGCCGCCGCCATCGCGATCAGCTCCGCGATCGGCGCCTTCGGCGGGTTCTTCATCCCGAAGAGCTTCGGGACGTCGATCTCCGCGACCGGCGGCGTGGAGGCGGCCCTCATCGCCTTCGTCGCCTTCTACGTCACGTGCCTGGGCCTCACCTGGTGGTGCTACATGCGCCGCAGCGTGGTGCGGCGCCACCGGGCGGTCCTGGCGGACGTCCGGGTCTGACCCCGTC
>JBFLWO010000473.1:0-2168 GCA_040757755.1 Actinomycetota bacterium | reverse complement strand
CGGCGTCGCCGCCCCGTCCCCGCCGCCGCCCGCCTCGCCCTCCTCCTCGCGGCGCACGATCTCGTCCCTGAGGGCGGCGATCTCGTCGCGGAGCTCGGCGGCGCGCTCGAACCGCAGCTCCTCCGCCTCCTGGAACATCTGCTGCTCCAGCTCCACGATGGTGCGCTCCAGCTCCTGGGTCGTCGCCGCCGCCGCGCCCTCGTGCCGGCGCGCCTTCGTGCGCCGCCCCGCGGTGCCGTTGCCGCGCATCCCGAGGAACTCCGCGATGTCGGACACCCCCTTCACGATGGACTCGGGGGTGATGCCGTGCTCCTGGTTGTAGGCGACCTGGATGGCGCGGCGCCGCGCCGTCTCGGCGATCGCGGTGCGCATCGCCTCGCTGTGCGAGTCGGCGTACATGATCACGCGGCCGTCGACGTTGCGCGCCGCACGGCCCACCGTCTGGATCAGGGAGGTGGTGCCGCGCAGGAACCCCTCCTTGTCGGCGTCGAGGATCGCGACGAGCGTGACCTCCGGCAGGTCCAGGCCCTCCCGCAGCAGGTTCACCCCCACGAGCACGTCGAACTCGCCGAGCCGCAGCTCCCGCACCACCCGGATCCGCTCGATCGTGTCGATGTCGGAGTGCAGGTACCGGGCCTTGACGCCCGCGTCGACGAGGTACTCGGTGAGGTCCTCCGCCATCTTCTTGGTGAGGGTCGTGACCAGGGCCCGCTGGCCGAGGTCGGCGCGCAGCCGGATCTCCCGCATCAGGTCGTCGATCTGGTTGCGCGTGGGCCGCACCTCGATCTCCGGGTCGACGAGGCCCGTCGGCCGGATGATCTGCTCCACCACGTGCGCCGACTCGCGGCGTTCGAACTCGCCCGGGGTGGCGGACACGAACACGATCTGCCCGGCGCGCTCGAGGAACTCGTGGAGCTGCAGCGGCCGGTTGTCGACGGCGGACGGCAGCCGGAAGCCGTGCTCCACGAGGGACAGCTTGCGGGACCGGTCCCCCTCGTACATGCCGCGCAGCTGCGGGACGGTGTTGTGCGACTCGTCGATGAGGCAGACGAAGTCGTCGGGGAAGAAGTCGATGAGGGTGTGCGGCGGCTCCCCCGGGGCGCGGCCGTCGATGATGCGCGAGTAGTTCTCGATCCCGGAGCAGAAGCCCAGCTCCCGCATCATCTCCATGTCGTACTCGGTGCGCTGCCGCAGCCGGTGCGCCTCCACGAGCCGGCCCTGCGACTCGAACAGGGCGACGCGCTCCTCCAGCTCGTTGCGGATCTCGCGCACCGCCCGGTCGAGCGTCTCGCGCGGCGTGACGTAGTGCGTCGCCGGGTAGATCGCGACGTGCCCGAGCCGCTCCAGCACCTCGCCGGTGAGGGGGTTGAAGTGGTCGATGCTCTCCACCTCGTCCCCGAACATGGAGATGCGAAACGCGGTCTCGGCGTACGCCGGCTGGATCTCGAACACGTCGCCGCGCACGCGGAACCGGCCGCGCTCCAGCACCGTGTCGTTGCGCTGGTACTGGACCTCGACGAGCCGCTGGAACAGGTCCTCCCGCCGCCGCTCCTCCCCGGCCCGCACCAGGACGAGGCGCTCCCGGTACAGCTCCGGCGACCCGATGCCGTAGATGCAGCTGACCGACGCGACGATCACGACGTCGCGGCGGGCGAGCAGGGCGCTGGTGGCGGCGTGCCGCAGCCGGTCGATCTCGTCGTTGATGGACGAGTCCTTCTCGATGTACGTGTCCGTCTGCGGGATGTACGCCTCGGGCTGGTAGTAGTCGTAGTAGCTGACGAAGTACTCGACCGCGGCGCCGGGGAGGAACTCGCGCAGCTCGTTGCACAGCTGGGCGGCGAGGGTCTTGTTGTGGGCGATGACGAGGGCGGGGCGCCCGGTGCGGGCGATCACGTTCGCCATCGTGAACGTCTTCCCTGAGCCGGTGACGCCGAGGAGCGTCTGGTACCGGTCGCCGCGGTCGAGGCCCGCGACGAGCTCGTCGATCGCGGTCGGCTGGTCACCGGTGGGGGCGTACGCCGTCGACAGCGTGAACGTGGCGGTGGTCACGTGACGATGGTAGTCCAGGCCCCGGCGGGCGGGGGATCGCGCCCTCTCGCCCCCCGGCCGAACCCGCGGCGTCGCGGTTCGTCCTGGCGACCAAAGATCGGGGCCCGGCGCCGACCTAC
>JBFLWO010000472.1:0-2171 GCA_040757755.1 Actinomycetota bacterium | reverse complement strand
GGGCCCGCGTCAGCGGGCCCGTCGGAGATGGTGGTCGGGCGGCGAGGGCCGCCGTGCGCGGTGGGCGACCGGTCAGGCGACCTCGCGGAGCTTCTGCGCCTCGACGAGGCTCGCGAGCTTCTGGAGGGACTGGTTCTCGATCTGCCGGATGCGCTCCCGGGTGACGTTGAAGGTGCGCCCCACCTCGTCGAGGGTGCGCGGCTGCTCGCCGTCGAGGCCGTAGCGCAGCTCGAGGACGCGGCGCTCCCGGTAGGTGAGGGTGTTGAGCACGCCCTGCAGCGTCTCGTGGCGGAGGGTGAGCTCGGCGGCCTCCTCCGGGGACTGCGCGTTCTCGTCGGCGATGAACTGGCCGAACTCCGACTCCTCGTCGTCGCCGACCGGCTTCTCGAGGGACACCGGCGTCTGTGCGCTGCGCTTGATGTGCTCGACCTCGGGCTCGGGGATCCCGACGGCGGCCGAGATCTCCGGGATGGTGGGCTCGCGCCCGAGCTCCGCGACGAGCTTCCGCTCGGTGCGCGTGATCTTGTTGAGCTTCTCCACGACGTGCACCGGCATCCGGATCGTGCGGCCCTTGTCGGCGATGGCGCGCGCCACGGCCTGGCGGATCCACCAGGTCGCGTACGTCGAGAACTTGAAGCCGCGCCGGTAGTCGAACTTCTCGGCGGCGCGGACCAGCCCGAGCGTGCCCTCCTGGATGAGGTCGAGGAAGGCGAGGCCCTGGTTGCGGTAGTTCTTCGCGATCGACACGACGAGCCGGAGGTTCGCCTCGACCATCTTCTTCTTGGCGTCGAGGTCGCCCAGCTCGATCCGCTTGGCGAGCTCCACCTCCTGGCGGGCGGTGAGCAGCGGCACCTTGCCGACGTCCTTGAGGAACAGCTGCAGGGAGTCGGTGCTGATCTCCGTCTTCAGGTTGAGCCGCCGCGGACGGTCGGCCTCCTCGGCGAGCTTCGCGGCGCGGTCGCGCGCCTCCGTGTCCTCCACGACCTCCACGCCGATCTCGTCGAGGTGCGCGTACAGCTCTTCGATGCGTCCCTCGTCGAGGGCGACGCCCTCGACGGCCTCGGCGATCTCCTGGATTCCGAGGAAGCCCTGCTCCTGGCCGCGAGCGACCAGCAGCTGAACCTCCTCGAGGCCCACCATCTCCTTCAGCGTCATATCCTCACCTCCGGCCCGCGCGCTCGCAGGCCTCACGCAACCACGTCTTTCCGGCCGTACGGCACGCGCTGCCGACGCGGCATCGAACAACCGTTCGACAGGGTAAGCGCTTCAATTGGTAAAGTCAAGCTGCCCGTCGGACCCCGACGGCGGGCCCCGCATGTGAGGGCTGCCGCCCCGCGGCGGGTCGCCCGTGGAGTGTGCTTCGCGTTTCTCGCCCGGGCTCGTCAGTCCTTCCCCGGGGTGTGCCGAGGCTCGCATCCGCGGCTTAAGTCCGCGTTAAGCCGGGATGCCGCTGCCGTAAACAGGGATCGGCAGTTCGGTTAGGGCCCTGAAGCGGCGCCCTGCCCCTTCGCGGCCGCCAGGAGGCTCGCGGCGACCGCCCCGAGGAACGAGTCCGGCCCGAGCCGCACCGTGGCCCGCAGGGCCGGGAAGGCGACCTCCCCGTCCCGGCGGTACAGGGCCGCCCACGCCTGGTTGAACACCACCATCTGGCTGCGCGGGTACTCCCGGCGCAGGGCGGTGAGGGTGGACTGCGACTGGGTGAGCCCCGCGTCGTCCCGGCCGCCCGGGACCATCGCCAGCCCGACCCGGGCGGGCAGGTACCCCGGCGACAGCCGCAGCGCCTCACGGAAGAGCGGCTCGGCGCTGTCGGGGCGGCCGACACGCTGGTAGCCGACGGCGAGCTCGACGAGGCGGCGGGCGGAGCGCTGCGCCGCGACCCGCCGGCTGAGCGGGGCGATGGCCTGCTCGGCCGGGACCTCCGACAGCCCGTCCGGCAGGGGCCGCTCGAGGACCGTCGCGAACGGCGGAAGCTCGGCGTTCGACGGGTCCGGGGCCGTGGTGGTGGTGGGGGCGAGGCCGGCGACGGAGCCGCCGACGGCGGGGCGCGCCGCGTCGGGCGCGGACTCGCCGACCGGGTCGTCGAGGAGCGAGGCGACGCCGAGGGCGCCGACCGCGAGGAGGACGCCGATGAGCGCCACGATCCCGAGTCGGCGCCAGTCGGGTGCGCGACC
>JBFLWO010000471.1:0-2174 GCA_040757755.1 Actinomycetota bacterium | reverse complement strand
GCTGCTCGCCGCAGGGTGCGGCGACGGTGCGTCGGCGCGCGGGGACGAGCCCCGGCGGGCGGATCCGGACCGGCCGGCGGCGGCGGCGCGGCGGGAGGGGCCGATCCGCCTGCAGGCGGCCGCAGGCGGGGACGTCACGTTCGTCGCGCGCGTCACCCGGACGGCCGTGGCGCGGTCCGCGCCCCGGCTGTCGGCCCCGGCGTGGATGCACATCCCGCACGAGGCCCCCTACTCGGGGCGGCCGGCGCGGCTCATGGTGACCGGCGCCTACCGGGACCGGCGCGGCCGGGAGTGGGTGCGCGTGCTGCTCGCGACGCGCCCGAACGGGACGACCGCGTGGGTGCCGCGCAGCGACGTGCGCCTCACCGCGACCCGCTACCGCATCCGCGTCGACCTGTCGGCGCGCCGCCTCGACCTCTTCCGGGACGGGCGTCGCGTCGCGACCCACCGCGCCGGGGTGGGCATGGCGGCGTACCCGACGCCGACGGGGCGCTTCGCGATCGAGGACATGGTCGCCACGTCGCCGCGCTGGCGGGGGACGTACGGCCGGTACGTGCTGACGCTCACGGCGTTCTCCCCGGTGCTGACGTCGTTCATGGGAGGGGAGGGGCAGAGCGCGATCCACGGCACGGGGAGCCTCGGCCGGGTGGGGCGGGCCGCCAGCTACGGCTGCGTCGTGCTGGGCGACCGCGCCCTGCGCGCCCTTTTCGCGAGCGTGCGTCCCGGCACCCCGGTGGAGATCACCCCGTAGCGCACTGATACCATCGCGCGTGGCCTGCCCACGGGCGGGCCCACGTGGCACGACACGGGGGTTCCTCCCCGGCGCCTCCCGCGCCGACGCGCCTCCGACACGCCGCATGACCGGCCGCCTGCGGGCGGCACCACCACACGAACAAACGGAGGGCCTGTGGCCGAGCCTGCGCTGGCGGTTCTCGTCGATTTCGAGAACGTCGCCCGCCCCGGGGCCAAGAGCCGGAACGACTTCGACATCCAGCTCGTCCTGAACCGTCTCGCCGAGAAGGGCCGCGTGCTGGTGAAGCGCGCGTACGCCGACTGGAGTCGCTACCGCGACGCCCGGCATGACCTGCAGAACGCGGGCCTGGAGCTGATCGAGCTCCCGTCCGCCCGGGAGGGCGCGAAGAACCGCGCCGACATCAAGCTCGCCGTCGACGCGATGGAGCTCGCCTACAGCCGCGAGCACCTCGACTACTTCGTCATCGTGTCGGGCGACAGCGACTTCACGCCGCTCGTCGGGAAGGTGCGGGAGCTGAACAAGCGGGTGATCGGCATCGCGCACCGCGAGTCGTCGTCCGAGCTCCTGATCGCCAACTGCGACGAGTTCATCTTCTACGAGAACCTGGTCAGCAAGGCCGGCACGCAGGGGGCGGGCCGCAGCGGCCGCGCCGCCAGCAAGGACCTCGACCCCGTGGACCTGGTGCGCGAGACCCTCGAGGCGCTGCAGCGGGAGGGCGTGGAGTGGCCCCTCGCCAGCGTGGTGAAGGACTCGATGCGCCGCAAGTTCCCGGCGTTCGACGAGAGCGACCACGGCCACTCGACGTTCTCGAAGTTCCTCGAGGCGATGCGCGACCACGGCATCCTGCGCCTGGAGACGGACCCGCGCAGCGGCACGTACCGGGTGGAGCTCACGGAGTCGCGCGCCGCGGCCCCGCGGCCCGCGGCCGCCGCCGCGGCGTCGGAGGAGCGGGCGCCCGCCGCCGAGAACGGCGAGGGCCGCCGGCGTCGCCGGCGCCGGCGCGGCGGGAGCGGCGAGACCGTCGAGACCCCGGTCGCGGTCGACGGGGGCGACGAGGGCATGGAGGTGTTCGAGGTGCGGGTCACCCCCACCCCGGATCTCGGGGTGGGCACGCTGCCGGACCTCGACCAGCCGATCTCGTACGAGGACATGCTCATGCTGGCCCCGGACGTGGCCGCCGAGCTGCCGCCCGTCCCGGAGACGGCCGAGGAGCCGTCCGACGCGCCGCCGCCGCGTGAGGCGCGCCGCCGCCGCCGTCGCGTGCGCGACGAGGAGGTGACCCTCGAGGCGGTCGGGTCCCCGGCCGAGGAGGAGACCCCCGCGGAGGACGCCGTCGCCGAGGAGGAGGCCCCCGCCGAGGAGGTCGTCGCGGAGGAGGCCCCCGCCGAGGAGGCGGTCCCGGCCGAGGAGCCGCAGGCCG
>JBFLWO010000470.1:0-2177 GCA_040757755.1 Actinomycetota bacterium | reverse complement strand
GCGCCCCGCCCGCCGCGCCCGTCACCGTCGAGCTTCGCCGCTCACCCCTGGGCCCCGCCCCGCGGCTGCGCGGATCCCGCCACGACGCCGCCTCCCTGCTTCGCGCCGCCCTCACGCTCACCGCCGATGTCGCCGACCGCCACGGCCCGGACGGCAGGCTCATCCTCGCCCTCATCCTCGAAGGCGTCCTCCTGTGGCAGGGCACGGCGGGCGCCGGGATGCAGTCCGCGCAGCAGGCCGTCGCGTACGCCGTGCACCACGCCGCCGGCCGCCTCGAGGAACGCGGCCACCCCCTCCCCGCGCCGCTCGCCCGGGCCGCCGCCGCCCAGCGGCGCCTCGCCCCCATGTCCGGCGGCGCGTAACCGCCCGTCAGCGGCGCGCCGCGGGCAGGCGCACCACCATCCGCGCCCCCCGCCCCACCCCCGCGCTCTCCGCATGGATGCGCCCGCCGAGGGCCTCCACGATCGCCCGCGCGATCGTCAACCCGATGCCGCTGCCACCCGTCGCCCGGGCCCTCGCCCGGTCCGTGCGGAAGAACCGCTCGAACACGCGCTCCAGGTGCTCGGGAGCGATGCCGTCCCCCGTGTCCGCCACCGCCAGCTCCACGCCGTCGCCGCGCCCCGCCGCCGACACCGTGATCCGCCCGCCCGCGGGGGTGTGGCGCAGCGCGTTGTCGATGAGGTTCGCGAGGACCTCCCCCATCCGGTCCTCGTCCACCGCCACCTCCGGCAGCGCCCCACCCGCGTCCGCCACGAGCTCCACCCCCTTCTCCTGGCACGTCGGCTGGAACGCACGCACCGCCGCATCGACGAGCGACGCGGGCGCCACCCGGCGAAGACGCAGGTCCAGGCGCCGCTCCTCCGCGAGCGACACCCGCGACAGGTCCTCCACAAGGCGGTGCATCCGCAGCGTCTCGCGCGACAGCACCCCCCAGGTCTCGTCGTCGGCGGCGACCGCCCCGTCCGCCAGGGCCTCCACGTAGCCCTCCACCGTCGCGAGCGGCGTGCGCAGCTCGTGCGCGACGTCCGACAGCAGCGCCCGCCGGCGCCGCTCACTCGACTCCAGGGCCTCCGCCATCTCGTTGAACGCCGCCGCCAGCGTCACCACCTCCGCCGGCCCGTCCTCCGGCACGCGCGCCGAGTAGCCGCCGGCGGCGATGCGCCGCGCCGCCCCCGCCAAGGCCCGCAGCGGCCGGGTGAGGCGCACCGCCAGGAACGCGCTCACCGCCACCGCGGCGACCAGGGCGGCCGCCACCGCGATGCCCAGGGACACGAGGACGGCGTCGGCGAACGCCTCGTCCACGTGGTCGCGGACCGCCCGCGACAGGCTGCCCGCCGCCCGCGTGACGTGGGTGTGGAAGATCCCGGGGGCGATCGCGAACGCGACGAGCACGAGCGTCGCGGCGCCCGCCAGGATCACCAGCGCCTGCGCCACGAACAGGCGGGCGGCGAAGCCGCGCAGCCGCGGGCCCCTCACTCCCCCGCCCCGATGCGGTACCCCACGCCGCGCACCGTGCGCACGTACCGCGGCTCCTGCGGGTCGTCGCCCAGCTTGCGGCGCAGGTTCGCGATGTGGACGTCCACCACGTGGTCGTCGCCGAACCACTGCGGCCCCCACACCGCCTCCAGGAGCTGCCCCCGGGTGAGGACCGCGTTCGGCCGCCGCGACAGGGCGTCGAGCAGGTCGAACTCGCGGGGGGTGAGATCCACCGGCTCGCCGCCGCGGCGCACCTCCCGCGCCGCCGGCACGATCTCCAGGTCACCCACCACCCGCACCCCGCCGTCGGCGCCGTCGCCGCGGGGGCGGCGCAGCATCGCCCGGATCCGCGCGACGAGCTCACCCGGCGAGAACGGCTTCGTCACGTAGTCGTCGGCGCCGGTGGACAGCCCCACGATCCTGTCCGTCACCTCCGCCCGGGCGGTGAGCATCACCACGTACGCGTCGGAGAACCCGCGCAGGCGCCGGCACACCTCGATCCCGTCGATGCCGGGCAGCATCAGGTCGAGCACCACCACGTCCGGGGCGAACGACCGGGCGACGTCCAGGGCCGACTCGCCGTCGGCGGCGGTCGCCACCTCGAACCCCTCGCGCGTCAGGTACGCGGCGACGAGGCGCGCGAGGGGCGCCTCGTCGTCGACGACCAGGGCCCGGCGGCGGGCCCGCCGGCCGGCCCCGCC
>JBFLWO010000469.1:0-2185 GCA_040757755.1 Actinomycetota bacterium | reverse complement strand
AAAGGGCGGCCGCCATTCCGTCAGCGGCCAAGGAGCGAGGAAGCGTGGCTCATCACGTCACGTTCATTCCGGGCGACGGCACGGGACCCGAGATCGCCGAGGCGACGAAGCGGGTCCTTGACGCGACCGGCGTGGAGTTCGAGTGGGATGTCCAGCAGGCTGGGGTCGACATCATGGAGGAGGTCGGGACCCCGCTCCCGAACGGCGTCCTCGACTCGGTGAAACGGACCACGGTCGGCATCAAGGGGCCGATCACGACCCCGGTGGGCCACGGTTTCCGCAGCGTGAACGTCGCTCTTCGAAAGGAGCTCGACCTCTTCGCCTGCGTACGCCCCTGCAAGAGCTACGCAGGGGTGCGGTCCCTCTACAAGGACATCGACCTCGTGATCATCCGGGAGAACACGGAGGATCTGTACGCGGGCATCGAGTTCGAGAAGGACACCAAGGAGGAGCTCGAGCTGAAGCAGGCGATCGAGCGGCTCTCCAACGGCACCCGCATCCCGGAGCACGCGGGGATCTCGATCAAGCCGATCTCGGTGGAGGGGTCCCGCCGGATCGTCCAGTACGCCTTCGACTACGCCCGCGAGTACGGGCGGAAGAAGGTCACGGCCGTCCACAAGGCGAACATCATGAAGTTCACGGACGGCCTGTTCCTCGAGGTGGCCAAGGAGGTCGCCGAGAAGAACTCGGACATCGAGTTCGAGGAGCGGATCGTGGACAACATGTGCATGCAGCTCGTCCAGAAGCCCGAGCTGTACGACGTGCTCGTCCTCCCGAACCTCTACGGGGACATCCTGAGCGACCTCGGCGCCGGCCTCGTCGGCGGCCTGGGCGTCGCCCCGGGGGCGAACATCGGCGACGGCGTCGCCGTGTTCGAGCCGACGCACGGCAGCGCCCCCAAGTACAAGGGCCTGAACAAGGTCAACCCGATGGCCATGATGCTGTCCGGCGTGATGATGCTGCGCTACCTGAAGGAGACCGAGGCGGCCGACCGCCTCGAGGGCGCGATCGCCGAGGTGATGGCCGAGGGCAAGTCGGTCACCTACGACATGAAGCCGCACCGCGACGACCCCACCGCGGTCGGCACGTCCGGCGTGGCCGACGCCATCGTCGAGAAGCTCCAGGGAGGTTCGTGAATGGGTGCCACGCCGCTGCGCGTCGCCGTGACCGGCGCCGCCGGTCAGATCGGGTACAGCATCCTGCCGCGCATCGCGGCGGGTGAGGCGTTCGGCAAGGACCAGCCGGTCATCCTGCAGCTCCTGGAGCTGCCGATCGACAAGGTCCAGGAGGCGCTGAAGGGCGTCGCGATGGAGCTGGACGACTGCGCCTTCCCGCTGCTGCAGGACATGGTGCTGACCGGCGACCCGAAGGTGGCGTTCAAGGACGCCGACTGGGTGATCCTCGTCGGCTCCAAGCCGCGCGGCCCCGGCATGGAGCGGGCCGACCTGCTGAAGGACAACGGCAAGATCTTCGTGGAGCAGGGCAAGGCGATCGACGAGGTGGCCGCCGACGGCGCCCGCGTCGTGGTGGTCGGCAACCCCTGCAACACGAACTGCATGATCGCCGCCAGCCAGGCGTCGCGGATCCCCGCGGAGAACTTCACCGCCATGACCCGCCTGGACCAGAACCGGGCGCAGACGCAGCTCGCGCAGAAGGCGGGCGTGCCGGTCACCCAGGTGGAGGACATCATCATCTTCGGCAACCACTCGCCGACGATGTTCGCGGACTTCACGAACGCGAGGATCTCCGGGAAGCCGGCGACCGACGTCATCACCGACGAGGCGTGGCTGAAGGAGGAGTTCCTCCCCACCGTCGGCAAGCGCGGCGCGGCGATCATCGCGGCGCGCGGCCTGTCGAGCGCCGCGTCCGCGGCGAACGCCGCGATCGACCACGTCCGGTCCCTCTACACCCCGGACTCCACGCTGCACTCGGTGGCGGTCCGGTCGGACGGCACCTACGGCTTCGCCGAGGGCGTGTGGGCGTCGGTGCCGGTGCGCACCACCGCCCCGGGCGTCTACGAGGTGGAGAAGGGCTTCGCCCACGACGAGTTCGCGCAGGGCAAGATCGCCGCGACGAACGCGGAGCTTGTCGAGGAGCGCGACACGGTCAAGGAGATGCTCGGGTAGCACCCGGGCTTTCCGCGTCGCCCCGCGGGCCCCGTATCCCCTTCATGGGATGCGGGGCC
>JBFLWO010000468.1:0-2190 GCA_040757755.1 Actinomycetota bacterium | reverse complement strand
CGGCCGCCGGCGACGGCGACGACGACGGGCACCGTGGGTGGGGGCACCGCCGCACGCACCGCCACCGCGGCCACGGACGCGGCTGGCCGGTGGCCGGCGGCACCTGCCCGTGCACCCACCCCGGGTGACTTCGGCGTTCCTGGCGGTTTTGTTCGCGAGGTAGATCCGACGGAGGGGCGCGCGGCGCGTTGTTGGTGACGTGACCGCCACGATCACGCCCCTCCACCCGCGCCTGCGCGGCGGCCGCATCCTCAACGGGAGGCACCGCGCCGTCGCCGCCCTCGAGGGGGTCGTGGATGCGGTGGAGGCCCTGGACAGCTCCACCGTGGGGCATTCCCGGCGGGTCGCGGCGCTGTGCGACGCGATCGCCGCCCGCGCGGGCGAGCTGACGTCGGCGGAGCGCGTGGCGCTGCGGGAGGTCGCCCTGCTGCACGACGTGGGGAAGATCGCCGTGCCGGCCGCGATCCTGGCGAAGCCCGGCAGGCTCACCGCGGCGGAGTTCGCGCGGGTGAAGCCGCACGCGGAGATCGGCGCGCTGATCCTCGCCGGGGTCGTGACGGCGGAGCAGGCGCGGTGGGTGCGTCACCACCACGAGCGGTGGGACGGCCTGGGCTACCCGGACGGCATCCCGAGCCGGGTGCTGCATCCCGCGGTCGGCGTGCTGACGCTGGCCGACGCGTTCGACGCGATGACGAGCCGGGCGCAGTCCGGGCGCCTGGGGTTGGGCGACGCCCTGGCCGAGTGTCTGCGCGGTGCCGGCACCCAGTTCGCGCCGTCGGCGGTCGCGGCGCTCCTCGCCCTGGCGGACGAAGGCGCCCTGGAGCGCACGCGGGCCTCGGAGGCGGTCGAGGCGGCGGGCGCGTGACCCCGGCGCCTGCGGCGGGCGAGGGCGCGGCGTGGGCGTTTGCGGAGGTGGCGCGGCGGGTGGATGCCTCGGCCCCGTGGAGCCGCGGCCACTGCGCGCGGGTGGCGCGGCTCGCGGTGGCGGTCGCGGCTGAGCTCGGGTGGCCCGCCGAGGAGATCGCCGCGCTGCGTCAGGCCGCCGAGCTGCACGACGTCGGGAAGCTGTGCGTCGGCGCGGACGTGCTCGGCAGGCGCGGGCCGCTGGGGGCCGAGGAGCGCGCGGCGGTGGAGATGCACCCGGGGCTTGGCGCGGCGATGCTCGCCTCGGTGCTGACGCCGCGGCAGGTGGCGTGGGTGCGTCACCACCACGAGCGGTGGGACGGGGACGGCTACCCGGACGGCCTCGCCGGCGAGGCCATCCCGGCCGGGGCGTGCGTGATCGCGGTGGCGGAGGCGTGGGACGCGATGCGCCACGGGGCGGCGTCGCCGCCCCTCGACGCCGGCGCGGCGGGACGTGAGATTCGTCGTGCCCGAGGGCATCAGTTCGCGCCCTGGGCTGCCGATGGGCTGCTCAGGGTGGCTCCGGGCATCGACGCGGTGACCCGGTAGCGGCGGTACACACGGCGTTTTCTCTTGGATCGGCTAGGAACAATCGCGTCCAGCGCGTAGCTTTAGGAAGCATCGGTCCGCCCCCGCACCCGGACCACCCGTCCCCATCGTCATGCCCCAGCCTCTCGCTACAGCCCTTCAGCGCGCCGGCACCGGACGCCTCGTCCGGGACGCCGTCCTGGCGCGCCGCGCCGCCGCCGGAGACGATGCCGCCGCGGAGGCCCTGCTCGCGCGCCACCGTGAGCCGATCGAGCGGACGCTGGCGGTGACCGTCGCCGTCGGCGACCGGGTGGCGGTCGCGGCGGCGATGACGATGGAGGCGGCGCGGGCCCAGCTCGCCGCGGGGCTGCGCGACGGGGTGCCGCCGAAGCTGGCGCTTCTCGCGATCGCGGTGGAGCGCGCGGGGTTCGCGAACGCCGCGCCGGGGGCGTCGACGCCGGCGCCGCTCGCGGGGGAGCCCGCCGCCCAGGCGGCCCTGCGCACGGAGCTCGCCTCCCGTCCCCTGCCGGAGCGCGCCGCCCTGGCATTGACCCGGACGGTGGGGCTGTCGGCGGCGGCGGCGGCGGTCGTGCTCGGCACGTCCGCGGATCACGTGCGGGCGCTCGCGCTGTCCGCGCACGAGGCGTTGAGCGTGGCGCCGGCCGCGGGCCCGGAGTGCGGGCCGGCGCGGGCCGCGATCAGCGCGTCGGGCCGCGTCATGGCTCCGTCGGGCGCGGCGCACCTTCGCGCGTGCGCGGC
>JBFLWO010000467.1:0-2231 GCA_040757755.1 Actinomycetota bacterium | reverse complement strand
CCCACCCCCACGATCACGCGCCGCGCCCCCAGGTCCAGGGCCGCCCGGATCAGCTCCCCCGTGCCGAACGTGGACGTCGCCTCCGGGTCCCGCTCCCCGTCCACCAGCCGCTCGAAACCGGACGCCTGCGCCAGCTCCACCACCGCCGTCCCGCCGCGCAGCATCCCGAACGCGGCCTCCACGGGGCGGCCCAGCGGGTCCCCGACCCGCATGGCGCGCCGCGCCGACGCGTCGGGGCTCGCGCCGAGAAGCGCGTCCAGGGTGCCCTCCCCGCCGTCCGCCACCGGCACCACCCGGGTCTCCACCCCCGTCGCCGCGAGCCGCACCCCCGCCGCGATCGCCCGGGCCGCGTCCGGGGCGGACAGCGCCCCCTTGAACGGGGCGGGCGCCACCACGACCGGCGGCAGCGGCGGGCGGGCGGCGGGCATCCGCCCGACCCTACCAACCGGGCCGCGGCCGGCCCGTCACCCGTCGACGAGCGACGCGTACAGCCGCAGCTCGTCGGCGATGAGGCGGGGCAGCAGGAACCGCTCCCGCACCCGCTCCCGCCCGACGCGACCCACCTCCCGCCCCTCCTCCGGGTGGCGCAAGAGGTGCAGCGCCCGGTCGGCGCACTGCTCCACCGACTCGACGAGGTAATGCTCCGAGCCGGTCATCTGCAGGGGGATGCCGCCGGCGCGGCCCGCCACCACCGGGGTCCCCTTCCACAGGGTCTCGGACACGACCAGGCCGAAGCCCTCCCGGATCGACTTCTGCACCACCACGTCCGCGGCCCGCTGGAACGCGTTCACCTCCACGTTCCCGACCCCCGTCAGGTTCGTGAACAGGTGGATCGACTCGTCGTCGCCCGCCTCCGCCTGCACCGCCCGGTACATCTCCATCCCCTCCGGGTCGTCGAGGGCCATCGACCCGACGAGGGCGAGCTGCAGCCCGGGGACCTCGTCGCGCACCAGGCGGTGCACCGCGATCACCCCCAGCGGGTCCTTCCACGGGTCGAAGCGGGACACCTGCACGAGAAGCGGCCGGTCCGTCTCCACCCCGATCCACCCGAGGAGCCGCCGCACCGCCTGGTCCGACAGGTCCATGTTCTTCGGGCTCTCCGGGTCGATCGCCGGGGGGATGACCTCCACGCGGCGCACCGCGTGGTCCGGGGGGACGAACCGGTCGAGGGTGAACACCGCGGCGTCGTAGTCCCGCAGGAACGGCCGGAGGAAACCCCAGATCACGGGGTTCGGCTCGGACGTGTCGATGTGGCAGCGCCACACCCAGCGGGTCGACCCGTTGCCGTGGAAGTGCAGCATGGCGAGGGGCTGCGGGTCGTGGACGACGACGACGTCGTACTGCTCCTCCAGCAGGCGGGCGTTGCGGACGCTGTGCGTGAGGTACGTCTCGCGCTCCTGCGCGCTGAAGTCGCGGTCGGCGCCCTGCAGCCCGTTGTGGATCGCCTTCGTGACGCGGAAGAAATGCTCGTCCCCGGTGATGAGCTTCCAGTCGGCCCGGACGCCGAGGTCGCGCAACAGCGGGACGTGCGAGCGCAGGATCTCCGCGACGCCGCCGCCGTACGGGGTGGCGCTGATGTGCGCGACGCGCAGGCCCTGCAGGCCCGCGGCGAGCTGCCGCAGCTCCGCGACCGCGTCCGTCCCGGCGCTCCCCCGGTACCAGTCGATGGACTGGGTGCCCACGTCGACGGCGTGAAGCATCGCCCCCACCCTCGCACGGCGGGGGTCGCGCGTCACGTCCGGGCCGTAGAGTCGCCGCCTGTGACGACCGCCGCGCCGCCCCCCGACCGCCTCGCCGCCGCGGCGGGCGCCCCGCGGCGGTACCGGTGGGTGATCCTCGCGGTCGGCGTCGCCGCCCAGGTCGCGCCCGCCGGCGTGCACCAGGGGCTGCCGGCGATCGGGCCGGAGCTGCGGGACCGCTACGGCCTGTCGCTCGCCGGGCTCGGGGCGCTCCTCGCCGCGTTCATCGCGGGGATGATCGTGATGGTCCTGCCGTGGGGCGCCCTCGCGGACCGGGTGGGGGAGCGCGTCGTGATCGGGGCGGGGCTCGTCGCGGCGGCCGCGCCGGTGGCGCTCGCGACGGTCACGTCGGGGGCGGTCGCGACCGGCGCCGCGCTGTTCGTGGCCGGGATGCTCGCGGCGAGCGCGAACGCGGCGAGCGGCCGGGCGGTGGTCGGGTGGTTCGCCGCGTCGGAGCGCGGCCTCGCCCTGGGGGTCCGGCACATGGCGACG
>JBFLWO010000466.1:0-2233 GCA_040757755.1 Actinomycetota bacterium | reverse complement strand
CGCCCACCCCCCGGCCGCCCGCCGGGGGCAGGGGATAGGGGATGGCACCGCGACTCGACGGACGCCGCAAGGCGGCGATCCTCCTCGTCAGCATGGGCCCCGACGCCTCCGCCGGCGTCTTCAAGCACCTCCGCCAGGAGGAGATCGACGAGCTCACCCTCGAGATCGCCAGCCTCGGATCCATCAGCTCCGACCGCAAGACGGAGGTGATGCAGGAGTTCTACGAGACCGCCGTCGCGCAGGACTACATCACCGAAGGCGGCATCGAATACGCCCGCATGCTCCTCGAACGCGCCCTCGGCGCGGAACGCGCCCGGGAAGTCATGTCCCGCCTCGGCGCCGCCATCCAGGTCAGCCCGTTCGAGTTCCTCCGCCGCACCGACGCCGGTCAGATCCTCAACGTCATCGGCAACGAGCACCCCCAGACCATCGCCCTCATCATGGCGCACCTCCCCTCCGAGAGTGCCGCCCAGGTGCTGTCCGCGCTCCCCGCCGAGATGCAGGCCGAGATCGCCATGCGCGTCGCCATCATGGACCGCACCGCCCCCGAGGTCGTCCGGGAGATCGAACGCGTCCTCGAACGCAAGCTCTCCACCGTCCTCACCCAGGACTTCACGTCCGCCGGCGGCATCAAGGCCCTCGTCGACGTCCTCAACAACGTCGACCGCACCACCGAACGCACCATCCTCGAGACACTCGACGAGCAGAACCCCGAGCTCGCCGAAGAGGTCCGCAAGCTCATGTTCGTCTTCGAGGACATCCTCCTCCTCGACGACCGCAGCATCCAGCAGGTGCTCCGGGAGGTCGACAACAAGGACCTCGCCCTCGCCCTCAAAGGCACCAGCCCCGAGGTGCAGGACAAGATCTTCCGCAACATGTCCGAACGGGCCGCCGCCATCATCCGCGAAGACCTCCAGTTCATGGGCCCCGTCCGGCTCAAGCAGGTCGAAGAGGCCCAGCAGAAGATCGTCACCGTCATCCGCAAGCTCGAAGACGCCGGCCAGATCGTCATCGCACGGGCCGGCGAAGATGAGCTCATCTGATCGTTTCGAAGGCTGACCCTGTGCCCGTCCACGCCCCTCGTTGCGCCGGCCTTCGAAACGGGGCTCGCCGTGCCTGTGCCTCGCGTCTTCGTTCCTTTGACCGCGCTCTGACGGTCGCGGATTGCTGTGTCGCAATCCGCGACCAACGAACCACATCGGGTTCTCGTCCCTTGGTCCGGTGGGGCTGATGGCGCCCCGCAGGCTCATCCGCAACGTCGAGATCTCCGACGGGGCCGTCCAGGTGCCCGTCCGCGGCGTCTCGTACACCGCCCGGATCGTCGGCGACAGCCCCGAGGCCCTCATGGCCGCCGCCCACGCCGAGGCGCACAGCATCCTCGCCGCCGCCGAGGAGCAGCGCGCCGGCGGCTTCGAGGCGGGGTACGCCGCCGGCATCGCCCAGGCCCAGGCCGACGCGCACGCCGAGGTGCACGACGCCGTCCAGGCACTGCGCCACGTCGTCGCCGCCCTCGAGCAGCGCATCGCCGACATCGAGCAGGCATCCGCCCCCGCCGCCGCCGCGTTCGCCGTCGAGGTCGCCGCCCGCGTCCTGCGCGCCGAGGTCGCCGCCCGGCCCGAACGCGTCGTCGAGGTCGTGCGCGGCGCGATGCGCCGCGCCGCCGACCGGGAACGCATCGTCGTGCGCGTCAACCCCGCCGACCTCGCCGCCTGCCGCGACGCCGCCCCCGACCTCCTCTCCACCACCGGCGGCGTCGGCCGCCTCGACTTCTTCGACGACCAGCGCATCACCCCCGGCTCCTGCGTCGTCGAGACGAACCTCGGCGACGTCGACGCCACCTTCGAAAGCCAGCTCGCCCGCATCCACGAAGCGCTGCTCGCCCCGCCCGACGACGACCTCGTCGAAGGGCGCTGACGCCCCGTGGACCTCACCGACTACCGCCGCCGCCTGCACGACTGCGACCCGTTCCGCATGAACGGGCGCGTCACGGAGGTGATCGGCCTCGTCGTCGAATCCCGCGGCCCGGAGGCCCGCGTGGGGGAGCGCTGCACCGTCGAGGTGGGGCGCCGCAGCCGGCCGCAGCCGCCGCTCGACGCCGAGGTCGTCGGGTTCCGGGAAGGCCGCACCCTCCTCATGCCGCTCGGCGACGCCGCCGGCATCGGCCCCGGCCAGTCCGTCCGCGCCACCGGCGCCGCCGTGCGCGTCGGCGTGGGACCCGACCTTCTCGGCCGCG
>JBFLWO010000465.1:0-2244 GCA_040757755.1 Actinomycetota bacterium | reverse complement strand
GACCCGCGCCGGATCAGCCGCCCGGGCTCTCCGCCGGGGCGGGGCGGCCGCGCACGATGCGGCCCGCCGCGACCCGCAGCACGCGCGACACGGCCGCGTCGGCGAGGACCCCGCCCAGGTCGTACGACACCCGCCGCACGATCTCGTCGCGCGACAGCCCTCGCAGGGACCCGACGTACGCGATGAACGCCCCGATGCGGCGCCTGACCGCATCGACGGGGTTCGTCGTGCCCGCCTCGCCGATGCCGCGCAGCGCCTCGCGCATCGTCTCGACCGGGTTGCGAACGACGGAGGCGGCCCGCTCACGCAAGCGGTCCCAGGCCCCCTCGGCGAGGGCGGGCGCGCCGATCCTGACGACGTCCCGGGCGACGCGCAGCGCCCTGCCGATCGGCGCGTCGCCGCCGCCCCGCAGGCCGCTGAACCCGTGATGCGCGGCGAGGACCGGGGGGAGGCCCCCGGGAAGCGGGTCGTTGCGAACGAGATCCGTCAGGGAGTCGAGCCCCACGGGTGGCGCATCGGGCGCGCGCCAGGCACGCGCCGCCCACATGGTGAGCGACGCCAGGAGGAGGGCCACCGCCACGGCGAGGCCCACCGCCTCGACGCTCGCCTGCCCCGCCTGCCGTCGCCGTCCCATGGCCGACCACAGTAGGCGGGGAGCCCGTCACGGCTCCCGCCCACGGACGGCCGGATCTCGCATGAACCCGTGCGAAAAGGCGCGCGGCGCCGATGCCGCCGGCGGCCCCGGGCGGATACAATCGGGCGGCTGTCCGGCCGACCACCCAGTGCGGAGGCGACGATGACCGTCCTCGACACCCTGGCCAAGCAGGCGAGCCGCCTGGCGACCGACGTGCAGAGCTCGCTGCGTCGCGCGCGGCTCGAGGGCGAGCGGAGACTGCTCCAGCGCCAGCACCGCACCGCGCTCGAGGAGCTCGGCGAGCGCGTGTACGAGCTCCACCGGCAGGGCCGCATGCCCGGCGAGGAGCTCACCAAGGAGCTCGCGGCGGTGGAGGGCAAGCTCATGGAGATCGAGGCGAAGGTCGCCGAGATCGACGCCCTCCGCACCGAGGAGGAGGGCGGCCCGGGCGGCGACGCCGCCGCCACCGCGTTCCCGATGGTGGACGAGCACGGCCCGAACGGCTCCAGCACGGCCGGTCCGGGCTGGGAGCAGGCGAACCGCTTCTTCCGCCGCTGACACGCGCCCGCGCCCCTCGCCGGGGCGCGGCGCCGGCGCGCGGGGTTGCGCCGCTCCCCCGGGCCGAGTGTATCCTTGGCTTCTTCCCCGTCGGACGGGGACCGGCCACGCAATCTCGAGGAAGCCCGGCGTGCGAGCCGAGTCGGACCTGCAGGGACACCACCGCTCCGGCGCACCCGGATGCCACCGGTGCGGGCTTCCGTTGATGGTCGACGCGACCTACTGCCCGTATTGCGAGCGCTGGCTGGAGGAGAGCCCCCTCCGCAGGCTGCTCGGCGGGCGACGCGCCGCACGCGGCGCGGGCGCACGGGAGCGGTTGCTCCTGGTCGCCGGGCTCGCGGTATTCGGGCTCATCGCGGCCGCCTGCATCGTGGCGGCCGTGCTCGTCGCCTGACGGCACGCCCGGCGGCGAGGATTGGAGGGCCCGCGGCGGCAACGCCCGGGCGCGCACGAACGAGGAGGGTGACCCCGACGTGGCACAGGTTCAGGACAACGACACGCTCTTCGAGGTCGGTGACGAGGTCACGGGCAGCTTCCGCTGCGCCGTGTGCGATCTCCTCATCGTCTCGCCGAAGGAGAACGACGGCATCCTCGTTCTTCCCGTGTGCCCGCTCTGCCAGAGCGAGGAGTGGCGCCAGGTCGCATGACCCGGCGCCCCGGGTCACTCGCCCGGGGCGTCCTCGCTGCGCAGGGCCAGGAACTCCTGCACGGGGATCGCGAGCAGCGTCTCGAGACGCGCGCTGCCGCGCGACCCCAACGCCATGCTGACGCGTGAGATGACGCGCTCGTCGGGGGCCTCGACGACGCTCACGAAGTCGTAGGGGCCGAGCACCGCCCACTGCTTCACGACGCGCGCGCCGAGCGCCTCGATCTCGCGGTTGACCTCGAGCAGGCGCTCGGGCGTCGCCTTGAGCGTCTGCGCGCCCTGGGGCGCCAGCGTCGAGAGGAGGATGTATGTCCTCACCACGGCTCCTTCCGTCGGGCGCACGCAGCATAGAGCACGCCCGCCGGCCCGGAGGCGTGCTCACGCGGTGACGGCCGCGACGGCGCCG
>JBFLWO010000464.1:0-2262 GCA_040757755.1 Actinomycetota bacterium | reverse complement strand
TCACCGGAAGGGCTCCGACTGTAGCAGGGGCCCCGGTCGCCGCCGCCCGGGGCCGCCCCGCCCGACGCCGATGCCGTGTGACCCGCGGGACGCCCGCACCCTGTGCGGTCCGGGCGATGGGGGTTCGCAGGGCGCGCGT
The DNA here is from genome assembly GCA_040757755.1 of Actinomycetota bacterium. Lineage (GTDB taxonomy): Bacteria > Actinomycetota > Thermoleophilia > Miltoncostaeales > Miltoncostaeaceae > JBFLWO01. Next base: position 2,123 of record JBFLWO010000464.1, on the reverse strand, counting down.
TGCGATGCAGCGATGCGCGCCCGTCACCTCTGATCGACAGGAACCCGTGCTGCGGCGCATCGCGGCGCACGAGCCGACTCGGCATCTGGCGGCTGCAAAGTCGCGCCGGATACTCCCGATATCGGCCCTCCCTGCGTCCCAGAGCGTCAAGGAACCTGCGACGCGGGAACTACGATGCGGACTTCCGAGTCGAGACCCCCGGCGGGAAGCGCCGGTCGACGTACTCCTCGACCATGCGGATGAAGTCGTCCGCGAGGGTCGGGCCTTCGAGCGTCGCGACCTTCTCCCCGTCGACGTAGACGGGGGCGCGCGGCTCCTCCCCGGTCCCCGGCAGGCTCAGCCCGATGTCGGCGGAGCGGCTCTCCCCCGGACCGTTCACGATGCAGCCCATCACCGCGACGGTGAGCTCCGCCGCGCCGGGGCGCTCCTCCCGCCACACCGCCATCCGCTCGCTGAGATGCCCCTCGATGCGCTGCGCGAGCTCCTGGAACAGGCTGGAGGTGGTGCGGCCGCAGCCGGGGCAGGCGGTCACCTCGGGACGGAACGCGCGCAGGCCGAGGGACTGCAGCACGTCGCGGCAGGTCGCCACCTCGAGGGTGCGGTCCCCACCCGGCTCCGGCGTGAGGCTGGCGCGGATCGTGTCCCCGATGCCCTCCTGCAGCAGCACGGACAGGGCGGCGGTGGTCGCGACGATGCCCTTCACGCCCATGCCCGCCTCGGTGAGCCCGAGGTGCAGGGGGTAGTCGCAGCGGGCGGCGAGCTCCCGGTACGCCGCCACCATCTCCTGCAGGCGGCTCACCTTGCACGACAGGACGATCCGGTCGTGCGGCAGGCCCAGCTCCTCCGCCGCCTCCGCGGACGTGAGGGCGCTCTGCACGAGGGCCTCCCGCAGCACCTCCTCCGCGCTCCACGGCTCGGGGCGCCGGCCGTTGTCGTCCATGAGCCGGTCGAGCAGCTCCGGGTCGAGGGACCCGGCGTTCACCCCGATCCGCACGGGCTTGCCGTGCGCGACGGCGACCTGCACCATCGTGGCGAAGTTCGCGTCGTGGCGCGCCCCCCGGCCCACGTTGCCGGGATTGATGCGGTACTTGTCGAGTGCCTCCGCGCAGTCGGGGAACTCGGTGAGGAGCGTGTGGCCGTTGTAGTGGAAGTCGCCGACGATCGGGACGTCCACGCCGTGCTCGTCGCGCACGCGCGTGCGGATCTCCGCCACCTGCGCGGCGGCGGCCCGGTTGTTCACCGTGATCCGCACGATCTCCGACCCGGCACGGGCGAGGTCCGCGACCTGCCGCGCGGTGGCGGCCGCGTCGCGCGTGTCGGTGTTGGTCATGGACTGCACCACGACCGGGGAGGAGGAGCCGACCGGCACGCCGCCGACCATGCACGTGGGCGTGTGTCTGCGCGGGAGGGGGGCCATCCGGTTCCTGAGCCTAACGTCCGACGTCGAAGCCCTCGCCGCTGAGGCGGCCGATGTCGTTCTGGAGGGCCACGAAGAACACGATCATGAGGAGGGCGAGGCCGACGATCGAGGTGCGCTCGTACGCGCGGCGGCTGAGGGCGCTGCCCTTCACCTTCTCGATGAGGGTGAACAGGATGTGCCCGCCGTCGAGCGGCAGTATCGGCAGGAGGTTGAAGACGCCGAGGATGAGGCTCAGGTACCCGATGTAGCGCAGCACCGTGAGGAGGCCCTCGTCGGTGACCTGGTTGTAGACGGCGCCGATGCCGACGACCGTGCCGAGCTCGTCCCGGGCCTGCGAGTCGGTGAACACCCGGCCGATCGCCCGGACGTTCTCGGTGACGAGCGCCCACGTGAAGTCGGCGCCGTCGACGAAGCCGCCGGCGACCCCGGAGCCCACGTTGCGGGTGGCGGGACGGAAGCCGAGGGTTCCCTGGTCGGTCAGGGTGACGCGGCGCGTGAGGGTGACGCCGCCGCGGTCGACGGTGACCGTGACGGGCTCCCCGGGGTGCGACTGCAGCTCCGCGCGGAGGGCGGCGAAGCCGTCGGCGCCGGTGGTGTCGTCCACCGACACGATGCGGTCCCCGGGGAGGAGGCCGGCCGCCGCGGCGGGGCTCTGCGGCAGCACCTGGTCGATGGTGGTCGTCGCCCGCGGCGGCCCGATCCA
>JBFLWO010000463.1:0-2276 GCA_040757755.1 Actinomycetota bacterium | reverse complement strand
AGCGCGACGGCCTCCGCGCCCCGCGACACCTGCGTGCCGCTCACCGACACGCCGTCGCAGGCCGCGACCGTCACGGCGTCGGTGCCCGCCGCGCCGGAGTCCTCGATGCGCCCGAACGTCCCGACGGCGCCGAACGTGACGGGGTAGGCGTCCCCGTCGCCCTCCCCGTCGAGGGTCGTGGGGACCACGGCGCCCGTCAGGGCGATCGTGTCCGCGCCGCCCCCGCCGGCGACGCGCAGCGACTCCACCCCGGTGGGGGTGATCGCACCGCCGGCCGTGATCGACCCGGCCCCCACCGTCACGGCGTCGGCCGCGGCGGTGCCCGACACGGTGAGGGCGTCCCCCGCGGTCTGCACGCCGTTGCCGCCCGCCACGAGCGTCGCCCCCGGCCAGGCTTGCACCGACAGGGCGTCGTCCCCGTCGCCGCCGTCGACGTCCACCGTCGCGAGGTCCGCCACCCCCGCCAGGCCGGTGACGGTGACCTGATCGGCGCCGGCGAGCGCGTCGACCTCCACCGTCTCGACGCCGCCCAGGTCCATGGTGATCCCGCCGACGTTGCGCTGCACCCGCGTGCGCATCCCGTTCGCGGTGACGGTGACGATCTCGGCGCCCGCGCTCCCCGTGAACGCGAGCCGGTCCAGGCCGGCGCCGCCCTCCACCAGGTCGCTGGCGTCGCCCGGGACCCACTGCACAACGTCGTTGCCGCCGCCCGCCGTGACGACGTCGTTGCCGAGCCCGCCGCGAAGCGTCTCCGGCAGCTCGCCGCCGGAGATCAGGTCGCTGCCGCCGCCGCCGTCGGCCGTCACGGTCGGGTTCCCGGTGAACAGCACGGGCACCACGCCCCCCAGGAAGATGCTGTCGGCGCCCGCGCCGCCCGCCACGGTGATCGACGTGACCGACGTGCAGGCGGCCGGGCCGCCCGCCGGGTCGGCGCCCGACACCTTCACGTTCCCGCCCGAGCACGTGACCGTGATCGTGTCCCCGTCGCCTGACACGGTCAGGGCGCCGGAGGCGATCGTGGCCGACACGGCGGCGTGCGCCGGCGCCGCGGCGGCGAGCGCGGCGACGGTCGCGAGCACGGCACGCCGAGGCGTGACGTGCGCCGCGGACGGGGAGCGGCGGCGGGTCACAACGCCAGATTCGCCGACGGACGCCCCGAACGCAAGGCGCGACGCGCGGTTCGTCACCATCCGCGCGAAGACCCCCACGGCGTGGCGGGTGCCGCCGGCGGATCTCTATGCACAGGGCCAAGGTGCCGTTCCGGGCCCGCACGTACCGTGGACGGCAGTGCACGACGACCACACACTCCGCGAGCTTCGGTTCCTTCAGCGCCTCGCCCTGGCGGCCGGATCCACGCTCGACTCGCGCGACCTCGTCAACCTCGTCATCTCCGAGACGACGGAGGCCACCGAGACGGACGTGTGCTCCGTCTACCTCCTGGAGGCGGACCGCGAGCACCTGCTCCTCACCGCCACCAACGGCCTGTCGCAGGCGGGGGTCGGCCGGGTGCGGCTGCGCATCAACGAGGGCATCACGGGGTGGGCGGCGGCGGAGCTCCGCCCCGTCGTCGTGCCGGACGTGCGGGCCGAGGCGCGGTTCCGGTGGCTCCACGGCGTCGACCAGGCCCGGTTCGTGTCGATGTGCTCCGTCCCGATCATCTCCGGGGACCGCCTCGTCGGCGTCCTCAACGTGCAGACCGACCACCGCCGCGAGTTCGGGGAGGGGGACGTCAACCTCCTCTCCGCGATCGCCGCCCACGTCGCCGGCGCCCTCGAGCGCACCGAGCTGCAGGGGCGCCTCGAGGCCCGCCTCGCGGAGCTTCGCCGCAGCGAGGAGATCCACCGGCGGTTCACCGAGCTCGCCCTCGCCGGCGCCGGCCTCGAGGCGATCTGCGCCGGCATCGAAAGCCACGCCGACGCGTCCGCCGCCGTCTTCGACGAGGACGGCGACTGCCTGGCGACGAGCCCCGCAAGCAGCCTCCCCGCCCGCCTCGTCGGGTTCGCCGACCCGGCCCGCCGCGACGACGGGCTCACCGTCGTCCCCGTCCGGGCGGGGCGCGACGTGCTCGGGTGGCTCGCCGTCGGCCGGCCCCCGGAGGGGGAGAGCCCACACAGCCGGCGCCTCGCGATCGAGCACGGCGTCACCGTCCTCGCCCTCGAGCTGGTGCGGGAGCGCGCCGCCGCCGAGGCGGAGCGCAGGCTGCGCGGCGACCTGCTGGAGGAGCTCCTCACCACCCGCCTCACCCCCGCCGACGCGACGCGGCTCACGCGGCGCGC
>JBFLWO010000462.1:0-2299 GCA_040757755.1 Actinomycetota bacterium | reverse complement strand
CCGCCGCGAGCGCCGCGGCGAGCTCGTCCACGAGCGCCACCGCGGTGGGGTGGCGTGCCTCCGGCGACTTCGCCAAGCCCCGTTGCAGGGCCGCATCGACGCCGGCGGGAAGCCCCGGGCGCACCACCGACGGCAGCGGCGCCGTGTCGTGCGCGTGCGCGTACATCAGCGCGGTGCGGTCCTCCCGGGGGAACGGGGAGCGGCCCGTCAGGAGCTCGTACGCGATCACCGCAAGCGCATAGCGGTCCGCGGCGGGCGTCACCTGCCCCCCGGTCACCTGCTCCGGGGCGATGTACTCGAGGGTGCCCATCCACGTGCCGGTGCGGGTCAGCGCGCCCGCCCCCTCCAGCGCCTTCGTCAAGCCGAAGTCCGACAGGTACACGTGGTCACCCGGGCCGATCAGCACGTTCGCCGGCTTCACGTCCCGGTGCACGAGACCGCGCCCCGCCGCGTAGTCGAGGGCCTCCGCCACCTGGCGCAGGAGCGCGACCGCCCGCCGGTACGGGAGCGGCCCCTCCTGCCGCACGAGGCCGTCGAGGGTCGGGCCGTCAACCAGCTTCATCGCGAGGAACGCGACGCCGTCGTGCTCGCCCGCCTCGTACACGGGGATGACGTGCGGGTGCTCGAGGCGCGCCGCGCTGATCCCCTCCCGCCGGAACCGCTCCAGGAAGCCGGGATCGAGGCCCCCGTGCGGTCCCACCACCTTCAACGCCACCGCCCGCTGCAGGCTGAGCTGGGTGGCTCTGTACACGACGGCCTGCCCGCCGCGGCCGATCTCGGCCTCGATGCGGTAGCCCTCGATCGTCTGTCCCACGAGGTCGGTCACTGGGTCCTCCGGGGGGTTACGGCGGCAGGCTACCGCCCCGGGGCGGGTGTCCGCTCCCCCGCTCCGAGAGCCTCCTCGAGCGACGCGGGGCGAAGCGCCAGTCCCAGCCGGTCCCCGAGGGCCTCCGCGAGCCGCCCCTCCACCCGCCCGCGGTCCGTGTCGCCGCCCTCCACGGCGAGGGACGTGGCGGCCGTGTCGGGGGCGCCGCACGCCGTCATCCGCGCGTACCAGGCGAGCGACGGGTCCCGGTTGAACGCCACCCCGTGCGTCGTGACCCCGCCGGACACGCGGATCCCGACGCTGCCGAGCTTGCGGCCCGCGACGTACACCCCGACGGCGTCGTCGCCCGTGGTCGCCGGCACCCCGCAGGCGCCGGCCGCGTCGACCATGGCGCCGACGAGGCCCTCGACGAACCGCCGCACCGCCCCGCCGGGGCGCAGGTCGACGATCGCGTACCCCGTCGTCTGCCCCGGCCCGTGCCACGTCATCTGCCCCCCGCGGTCCGTCGCGACGCACGTCGCCCCCAGCGCGGCGAGCGTGTCGTCGTCGAGGAACAGGTCGCCGCGCGTGCCGTTGCGGCCGTACGTGTACGTGGGGGTGTGCTCCAGAAGCCACACCACGTCCGGGATGCGCCCGTCGCGCCGGGCGTCCGCCAGCGCACGCTGCGCGTCCCACGCGTCGAGGTAGCCGATCGCGGGGGTGGTGACGAGCAGGCCCTCCCTCACGCCACCCGCCTCGTCGCGCTCCCCCGGCTCAGATCAGAGGACGAGCGCGCCGGGCTGCTCGAGGAGCTCGGCGATGCGCCCGAGGAACGTCGCGCCCTCCGCCCCGTACAGGGAGCGATGGTCGACCGACAGCGTCAGGGTCATCACGTCGCGCGCCACGATCTCGCCGTCGCGCACCACCGGCCGCGGCGCGGCGCGGCCCACCGCGAGGATCGCCGCCTCCGGCGGGTTGATCACCGCGGCGAACCGGTCGACGCCGAACATCCCCAGGTTCGACACCGTGATGACGCTGCCCTCGAGCTCGGCGGCCGTGATCGTGCCGTCCCGGCAGCGCCGCGCCAGGTCCCGCACCTCGGCGGCGATGCGCCCCACGCTCTTCGACGCGGCGTCGCGCAGCACGGGGACGAGCAGGCCGCGCTCCACCGCCACCGCCACGCCGACGTGAACGCCCTGCGGGATCACGAGGGCGTCGCCGTCGAAGCGCGCAGTGGCGTCGGGACGCTCCGCCGCGGCGAGGGCGACGGCGCGCACCAGAAGGTCGTTCAGGCTCGGCCCCTCGCCCGCCGGCGCCGCGGCGACGAGGGTGCGCCGCAACGCGAGGGCCTCCGTCACGTCGACGTCGCGCTGCAGGAAGAAGTGGGGCGCCTGGGTGGTCGACTCGACCATGCGCCGCGCCACCGTGCGCTGCAGCCGGGTGAGGGGGACGCGCTCCCCCGGCGCCGGGCGGGGCGCCTCGGGGGGCGGGGCC
>JBFLWO010000461.1:0-2301 GCA_040757755.1 Actinomycetota bacterium | reverse complement strand
CCGGCGGCTGCAAGAGCTCGGGTGGATTCCCCTCACCCCGGCGTGGCCGGACATGAGGGGAGCGGTGTCCTCGGCTCGGCCGGTACTCCCGGTACCGGCCTCGCCTGCGTCCCTGTCCACCCGGCTCGTCGCTCGCCGGAACCACCGGCAGCGTTGCCGGACACTCCATTGGTTACGATGGCGGCGATGGCGCGCGCGGCGGCAGCGATCGAGCTGTCTGAGGCGCAGGCGGCGGAGCTCCGCCGCCTGGCGCGCACGCCCTCGACCCCGCAGCAGACCGTCACCCGCGCGCGGATCGTGCTGCGCGCCGCCGAGGGCGCCACCAACCGCCAGATCGCGGGCGAGCTTGGCACCTCGGAGCTGATGGTGGGCCGCTGGCGAGGGCGCTTCGCCCGCGATGGACTGGCGGGGCTTGCCGATCAGCCCCGCTCGGGCCGGCCGCGCACGATCGACGAGGCCACCGTCAACCAGGTGATCGCCAAGACGCTCGAGCCCCCGCCCGGGGGCGAGAGCCAGTGGAGCACACGGCTTTTGGCGCGCGAGACGGGCCTCTCGCACGCGAGCGTCCACCGCATCTGGCGCGAGCACAAGCTCAAGCCCCACCAGACGCGCACCTTCAAGTACTCCAACGACCCCGAGCTGGAGGCCAAGGTGATCGACATCGTCGGCCTCTACCTCAACCCGCCCGACGGGGCGCTGGTGTTGTGCGTGGACGAGAAGACCCAGATCCAGGCGCTTGATCGCACCCAGCCGATCCTGCCGATCCGCCCGGGGCTGCCCGAGGGCCGCACCCACGACTACCGCCGCCACGGCACCACCAGCCTCTACGCGGCGCTTGAGATCGCCACCGGGCAGGTGCTCGCCGAGTGCCATCCCCGCCACCGCGCCGAGGAGTTCATCTCCTTCCTGCGGCTGATCGTGCGCCAGTTCCCCGAGGGCGAGCTGCACCTGGTGGTCGACAACTCCTCGACCCACTCCACCCCCGAGGTGAAGCGCTGGCTGGCGCGCCACCCGCGGGTGCACCTGCACTTCACGCCCAAGGGCGCCAGCTGGATGAACATGGTCGAGAGCTGGTTCTCGATCCTCACCCGCCAGCAGGTGCGCCGCGGCAGCTACGCCTCCATCAAGGAGCTGGTCGCCGCGATCGAGCGCTTCGTCGCCAGCTACAACGAGCGGGCCCAACCGTTCGTCTGGACCAAGCCCGCCCCGGCCATCCTGGCGAAGGCCGTCAAACCCAACACGACTTCCGAGACGGAACACTAGCTGGCCCAGCGGTGGAGGCCCGTGGAGCGTCTCGGCTGGCTCTCGGCGTTCGACGGGCTTCCGGCCGGCGCGGATCGTCCAGGACGCGGCCGTGGCCGCAAACGGATGTCGCGGTGCTCGGCGCGGTCACGGTCGCCGGCGCCGCCGCGCCGTGGATCACGGACCGCCGGGAGGCCGCCCCATAGCCGGCGGGCGGGTGGGCGCGTAACGTTGGAGGGCGCAGCCGTGACCTCACCGGGCGTCGAGCCACCGTCCGAAAGGGCCGCCCGTGACCGCCTCCGGAGCCGCCGACTGGATCACCGTCTACACCCTCCACGAGGGCGAGGACGCCCGCCGCGTGACGCGCGCCTTGAGGGGCGCGGAGGCCGCGCTGATGCGGCCCGGCGCCGGGGTGCATGCGGTCGGGAACCTCAGCCTCCACCGCGGCGGGCAGCTCGGCGACGGCACCGCGGGGGCGGGGCCCGTCGCCCGCCCGCTCCACTCCTGGGACTTCGGCCTCGCGACGGGGATCTCGCCCGACGACCCGCGGAACGCGATCCCGCTCGAGCGGAGTCGCGTGCGGCACGGCGCGGGCGAGGCGGAGGCGGCGACCGCGCCGCCCGGGGCGCCCGGCCACCTCCTGGCGTGGACGCGGCGGGGAGTCAGGGGCCGCGGCGTGTACGGGGTGCAGCGCCCCGCGGCGGGGGACGGGCTCGCGACGTTCCTGCGCGGCGGGACCGCCCCGATCGTCGGCCACGCCCGCATCCGCGGCCGGGCGCGCGTCGCCGGCCCCGGGCCGGACGACCTCGCCTCCCTTGACCTCGACGTCGCGCGCGCGACGGGATTGGAGTGGGTGCCGTGATCGGACCCCTGCCCCCCTCGTACCCTTCGACGCGGGACGCCCTGCACCGGCTCGCGGTGTACGTGGTGTCGCCCGCCCAGCGCCTCGCCAACGGCGAGATCATCATGCGCTCCTCGCCCGGCGGCTTCGGCACATGGCCGTTCGGCCGCCCGTCCACCGTCGTCCGCGTCGAGGGCGCCGACCTGGTGGTGGAGCGC
>JBFLWO010000460.1:0-2305 GCA_040757755.1 Actinomycetota bacterium | reverse complement strand
GGCGCGGCCGGCGCTCAGCGCTCTTCGCGCCAGAGTGTCACGGCGAGGCCCGTGCCCACGATGGACGCGAGGAGCGCGAGGAAGAAGCCGAAGTCGTGGTCGGGGAGGTCGAACAGGAAGATGACGCAGTAGAAGAGCGTGAGGCTCGACAGGTAGGTCGCGAGGCTGATGTTGAGGACGGGAGGAAGCGCGAAGTTGCGCGCCTCCGCAGCGAAGACCGCACCGGCGACCAGGGCGATGACCAAGAGCAGCCACCACGAGTCGAGGATCGACTTCGCGGACAACCCGCCCCCCCAGTCGAGGAACAGGAAGATGATGAAGAGGGCATTGGCGCCGGCCGCTCCCAGCAGCCTCATCTCGCGGGTGAGCCCGCCAAGGTTCATGTACCGCTCCTTTCGGTTTCCCGGCACGCCGGGGGGGACGCTCTGACGACGATTCGACGTCAGAGGCCCGGCACCTTGCCGGGAGCGAGAACCACGGGCGGGTTGTGGCCCGGCACCACCACGTCCGGGTCCAGCTCGCGGATCCGGACGAACGCGGCGAGGTGCGCGGCGCGGTCGGGGAAGCCCTCCGGCAGGTCCATGCCGGCAAACCAGGCGGGGTCCGGACCCAGCGTGTCGCCCGCCACGACGACCCGGCCGGTGTCGGCGGTGTCGACGGCGTAGGCGACGTGGCCGGGGGTGTGCCCCGGGGTGTGCACCCAGCGGATGCCGGGGCGCACCTCGCCGCCGTCGCCCGTGAGCCGCGTCACGCGCACGTCGTCGAGCAGGCCGCGCTGCTCGCGGGCGTGCGGGGTGTCGAGCTCGAGCTCGTGCACGACGAGCTCCACCGGCCCGAGCTGCGGCAGCGCCGACAGGTGGTCCTTGTGCATGTGGGTCATGAGGACCGTGCGGACGTCGTCGGGCGCGAGCCCGCGCGTCGCGAGCGCCCCCGCCAGCATGTCCCCCTGCGTCTGGTAGCCGGGGTCCACCACGATCGGCTCAGGCCCGGTGAGAAGGACCGTGTTCGGCCAGGCGATCATGCCGTGCACCGCCCCGGGCAGGCCGCGGTACGCGCGGAACGTGCCCGCGGAGGTGGAGCCCCGCACCTCCAGCACCTCGCCGCCGGCGAGCGCGAGCACCAGACGGTGCGCCGGGACGAGGACCTCGGCCCGCCAGGCCCCGGGGGCGGCTACCGGACGGCTCCCGCCTCGCGGGTCGCCTCACCGTCCGCCGCGGGCGCCTCGCCCCGGTGGCACGGCGCTTCGAGGAACGCCTCGACGGGGTCGCCGGCGCGGTGGCGCAGGCGGTCGAGCCGGGCGAGCACCGCCACCCGCTGCCGGGCGACGGCAGGCGACAGGGCGAGGCCGACGAGCCCGCCCAGCACCACCAGACCGCGGCGTCCGCGCCGGGGCACGGATCCCCCCGCTACTTGAGGAGGGCGAGGAACTCGTCGACCGGGATGGCGGTGAGCGTCTGGAAGTGCGCGGTGCCGCGCGCCGACAGCTCCACCGACACCTTCGCGATCACCCGCTCGTCGGGCGCCTCGACGATGTTCACGAAGTCGTACGGGCCGAGCACCGCCCACTGCTCCACGACACGTGCGCCCATCTGCTCGATCTCGGAGTTGACCTCCTTGAGGCGCTCCGGGTTCGCCTTGAGCGTCCCCACCCCGTGGGGACTCAACGTGCTCAAGAGGATGTAGGTCGGCAAGCGGTCCTCCTTCGGCCCGAGGTTCGGCGAATCTAGCATGCGCGGTCCCCTGTCCCCGACCGCGCCCGGGGCGTCCGGCTATCGTTCCCGCCCGTGAGACGCGGGGCCCTGAGCACGCCCGCCGCGGCGCCGACCCTCGGCGTCCTCGCCGGGGCGGGCATGGTCGTCGCGGTGTTCCTGCCGTGGTACGCGGCGAACATCGGCGCGACGTTCACCGCGGGGACGAGCTCGGGGTGGGATGCGACGGCACTCGCGCGGGTCGTGCTGGGCCTCGGCGTCGTGGTGGCCCTCGCGTCCCTGCTGCTCGCGGCCGACGCGCGGGGGGTGCTGGCGCTCGACGCCCTCGTCGCGAGCGCCCTCAGCGTCCTTCTCCTCGCCGGGTCCCTCGTCGCGGCCGCGCTCGTGGCCTACCGGATGCTGGTGCTGCCGGAGCCCGCCGAGTTCCTGTCCCGCCAGATCGGGCTGTGGGCGGCCGTCGCGGCGTGCGCCGCCGGCGCGGTCGCGGGGATCGGGCAGCTGTCGACTCGGGGATGACCGGACCGCGGCCGATGGATGGTCCGGGGGGTACTTCCACTACCGGCGGCCGCCCCCGCCGGGGGGGCCGCGCCCCGGGG
>JBFLWO010000459.1:0-2305 GCA_040757755.1 Actinomycetota bacterium | reverse complement strand
TCGCGGCGAGCGACGCGAGCGTCGACTCGAGGGTCTTCGCCGACACGCCGGCCCGGTCGCGGATCGCCGTGAACGTCCGCTCGCCCGAGCCGATCGCCTGGAGCACCGCGCGCGCCCGCATCTCGGGGGGGAACTCGGCGTTGAGCGACCGCTCGCCGAGCACGACGAGCGGCGACTCCGGGGTCTGGAGCTCGCGGCGGAGGGTGCGCCACACGTCCTCCCCGCGGTGCCACGCCTGCGCGAGCCGCGGGAACCCCCCGATCACCAGGTAGGCGTCCAGCGCGTCGCGCGCCGGCAGCGACAGCATGTCGCCGACCTCGGCGGGCGAGAGGGGGTGGACCAGCATCTCGACCGCGCGGCCGTGCAGCGGCCTCCCGTACTCGTTCAGCGCCCCCATCGTCGAGAGGTCCGAGCCGATGAGGATCGCGAGCACCGGCCGGGCCTCCAGATGCCGGTCCCACACCTTCTGGATGATCGCCTCGATCGCCGGCTCGCTCTCGACGAGGAACGGCAACTCGTCGATCACGAGGACGACCGGCCGGCCGGGGGTGGCACCGGCCGCAGCGACCGTGAAGGCCGCCTCCCACGAACCGAGCGGGCCGGCGGCGGCGACGTCCGCCCCCTCTGTGCTCGACGCGACGATGGCGTCGCGGAAGACGCCCAGCTCGTCGGCGGCGCTCTGCCGGGACGCGGTGAAGAAGACGGCGGGGGTGCCGCTGCGACGGATGAACTCCTCCACCAGCCGCGACTTTCCGACCTGCCGCCGCCCCCGCAGCGCGACCATGCGCCCCGCACCACCGGTGCGAACCCGGTCGAGGTGCCCGGCGAGCGTCGCGAGCTCCGCCTCCCGACCGATGAACCGCCGCACAGTCACGGATAAAGTGTAATCAAGGAAACTGTTGTCCACAACAGTTTCCTTCGATTCAGCTCATCCGTCCTCCGCGTCCGGGCGGGCCCGGCGCTGGGCCTTGCGGCGCGCCCGGTGCGCCTTGTCCGCCAGCCGCCGCGCCCGGGCGGCGCGGGACGGGCGGGTCGGCACGCGCGGCGCGACGGTGCGGATCGCCCCCGCGACGAGGCGGGCCAGGCGGCGCTCGGCGTCGAGCCGGTTCTGGAGCTGGCTGCGCTCCCCAGACGCCACCACGCGCAGGGCGTCGTCGGCGCCGACGCGGGCCGCGAGGCGCTCCCGCACCAGGCGCTTCTCGGCCGCGGTGAGCGGCAGGTCCTCCACGGCGACACGCACCTCCACCCGCGTGGCGGAGGTGTTCACGTGCTGCCCGCCCGGCCCGCCGGACCGGCTCGCCGAGAACTGCAGCGCCGCGCGCGGGATCCCCCGGCCGTCCGGGAGGAGGATGACGTCCCCGTCCATCCCTCGAGTATGCCCGCGAAGGTCCGCAAGGAGCGGTTTTCCGGGACCGGGTGCCCCCGGCAGGCCGGCCGGGACGGCCGGTAGCATCCCCCTGTGACGACGGCCCTCTCGCGCACACCCCTGCACGCGCGCCATGTCGCCGCCGGCGCCCGGCTCGGGGGGTTCGCCGGGTGGGAGATGCCCCTCCTCTACACGTCGCCCAGCGACGAGCACGTCGCCGTCCGCACGCGCCTCGGCGTGTTCGACATCAGCCACATGGGGCAGATCGAGGTGATGGGGCCGGGCGCCCGCGACTACCTGCAGGCCGCCCTCACCAACGACGTGCGCGCCCTCGGCCCCGGCCAGGGGCAGTACACGCTCCTGTGCGCCGAGGACGGCGGGGTCATCGACGACCTCATCGTCTACGCCCTCCTCGACCGGTTCCTCCTCGTCGTCAACGCGTCGAACACCGACGCCTGCCGGGAGTGGCTCGCCGGCCGGGCACCCGACGGGGTGGAGGTGCACGACCGCTCCCGCGAGATCGCGATGATCGCCCTGCAGGGCAGGGAGTGGCAGGCGGCGCTCGGCCCCCTCGCCCGCACCCCCGCGCCCCTCGGGCTCGAGTACTTCGAGATCACCGAGGACGAGGTCGCCGGCGTCCCCGCCTTCATCGCCCGCACCGGCTACACGGGCGAGCCGGGCGTCGAGATCATGTGCCCCGCCGAGCGGGCCGTGCGCGTGTGGGACGCCCTCATGCGCGGCGACGTCGCGCCCGCCCCCTGCGGGCTCGTCGCCCGCGACACGCTGCGCACCGAGATGGGCTACCCCCTCTACGGCCAGGAGCTCTCCCGCGACCGCACCCCGATCGAGGCGGGTCTGAAGTGGGCGTGCGACCTGGACGGGGGCTTCGTCGGCGTCGACGCCTGCCGCCGCCAGGTGGCGGAGGGCATGCCCGAGAAG
>JBFLWO010000458.1:0-2323 GCA_040757755.1 Actinomycetota bacterium | reverse complement strand
CCTGTCCGGGGGCGGCCGCCGGGCCGGCCGGTAGGATCGCCCGACTTTGGATCGAGAGCTCACCCTCCGCGACTACGGCCGCGTGCTGCGCAGCGGCCGCTGGGTCATCCTGGCGACCACCGTGGCGGCCGCGCTCGTGGCGCTGGTGCTGGGCCTCGCCCGGACCACGACCTACTCGGCGACGTCCCGCGTGTTCCTCGGCCAGGTCACGACGATCAGCGGCACCCCGATCGCGACGCCGGACACGTCCCCGGCGACGGCGCCCGACACCCTCGGCGGCGACGACGTGGTCGCCCGCGTGGCCCGCAAGACGGGCGTGGCGTTCGACAAGATCAAGGACAACGTGAAGTTCACGGTGCCCCGCACCCCGGGGGCGCAGGCCGGGAACCAGCCGGCGGTGGCGACGATCTCGTACACCGACACGAGCCGGGACCGCGCGGCGCGGGTGGCGAACGCGTACGCCGAGGAGGTCCTGGACGTCGCGCAGGAGAAGGTGGGGACGGTGCAGGCCGTCCTGGAGCGGCGCATCACGCAGCGGCAGCAGGAGCTCGAGCAGGCGGGCCGGCAGGTGGAGGCGGCGCGGGCGGGGCTGCGCACGGCGCGCTCCGACCAGGAGCGGGCGGTCTGGCAGTCGCTCCTGTTCGCGGCGACGCAGAGCCAGTCGCAGATCCGGACGGACCTGTCGAACCAGGATCTCGCGCTGGCGAAGAGCCGGCAGGCGGAGAACCCGCGGCTCGTGTCGCGGTCCGAGGACGCCTCGTCGTCGGCCGGGCTCGTGGCGCGGGTGCGCACCGTGGTGTTCGGCGGCCTCATCGGCCTGATCCTGGGGGTCGCGATCACGTTCGTGTGGCGGGGGAGCCCGGCCGGGCGTGCCGCGGCGTGACCTCCGGGCGCTCGCACTCGTCGCCCTCCTGACGGCCCCGGTCGCGGGCTGCTCCGGGGGCGGTGACGCGAGCCCCACGCAGGCCACGGCCCCCACGGAGCGCGCCCCGGCGCCGCGTCCGCCCCGCACCGACGCCGCCGACGGCGCCCGGACGCTCCTCGTGGTGGACGGCGACTCGGGCCGGCCCGTGCCCGGCGCGCGGGTGCGGGTGCGGGGGGCGGCGGGGGACCCGCTCCTGCAGGCGGACCGGCGGGGACGGGTGGCGCTGCCGCGCGGCGCCACGGCGGTGCGGGGCGTCGCCCCCGGGTTCTCCCCCGGCACCGCCGCGGTGCACCCGGGTGACGGGACGCCCGTGCTGCCGCTGTACGACCCGCGCCTCCAGAGCCCGCAGTACGGCGGGGGGCCGCAGCGGGAGCGGTTCCTCCCCGAGGTGCGCGTGCCGCCTCCCTCCGGGGCGCCGCGGTGGGTGTTCACGTCCCGCACGCTGCTGGAGTTCCCGCCGGCGGTGAAGAACGGCCTGGTGGTGGTGGGGACGAACAGCGGCCGGGTGTACGGCCTGGACGCGCGGCGCGGGTCGGTGCGGTGGGCGCGCCACATGCGCGGCAACATCGCGGCGACCCCCGCGGTGGCCGGTCCGTTCGTGATCGTGCCGGCGATGAACGGGCGGGTCACGGCGTACCGGCGGGGCGACGGGAAGCCGCTGTGGACGTTCAGCACCGGCGGCAGCCCGGTGGAGACGTCGCCGCTGGTGGTGGGGGGGGAGGTGTACGTCGGGGATCACGCGGGGCGCCTGC
The DNA here is from genome assembly GCA_040757755.1 of Actinomycetota bacterium. GTDB lineage: Bacteria > Actinomycetota > Thermoleophilia > Miltoncostaeales > Miltoncostaeaceae > JBFLWO01. The sequence goes on along the minus strand of JBFLWO010000458.1, from coordinate 646 downwards.
ACTCCCTGGCGGTCCGCACCGGTGCGGTGCGGTGGACGTACCGGGCGCCGGGCGCGATCAAGGGCGCCGCGGCGGAGGCGGGCGACACGGTGATCGTGGGGGACTACGCCGGGGGCGTGCAGGCGGTGCGGCGCTCCACGGGCGCGCTCGTGTGGCGGGCGGCGGTCGGCACCCGGTTCTACGGCGGTCCGGCGGTGAGCGGGGGCGTCGCGGTCATCGGCGACGTCGGCGGCGCCGTGGTGGCCCTCGACGCGTCGACCGGTGCGGTGCGGTGGCGGCGCGGCACCGGGGCGTACGTGTACTCGTCGCCGGCGATCGCGCGGGGGACGGTCTTCATCGGGTCGTACTCCGGGCGTTTCGAGGCACTGGACCTCGCGACGGGGCGGGTGCGGTGGGCGTTCGACGCGGGCGGGCGGATCTCCGGGTCCGCGACGGTGGTGGGCGACGTCGTGTACACGGCGCGGCTGGCGCGGCGGGGGGAGCCGCGGCGCACGTGGGGGCTCGACACGGGGACGGGGGCGGTGCGGTACCAGGCGGCGGACGGCCTGTACTCGCCGGTGGTGGCGGCGGGCCGCACCCTGTACCTGGTGGGGGGCCGCACCCTGTCGGCGTTCCCGGCCCGCGGGTAGGGGCCGGTGGCGCGGCG
>JBFLWO010000457.1:0-2327 GCA_040757755.1 Actinomycetota bacterium | reverse complement strand
GTCGCCTCGCGCACGGCGCGCGAGGCGTGACGGCGTGTCACACCCCCCGCCGCTCCCGGATCGCGAGGTGCTGCACGCGTCGCGGCGCGCCGGCCGCGAGCACGGCCTCCTCCTCGGGTGTCAGGCCGGGTGGCAGGGGGTGCTCGGCGGGGCCGATGACGTCGTCGAGCCACCGGTCGAGGACGTGGGCGGGGGCGCTTCCCTGCCGCGTGGCGGCGAGGGTGCCGTGGCGCAGCACGGCGAGGGCGGGGACGCTGGCGCGCGCGACGCGGATGCCGCGGGGCCACAGGTGGGTCTGTCGCAGCGCCCAGTCCTGGGGGGTGGCGAGGATGCCGATGCCGACGGCCAGGCCGGGGCGGGCGGCGGCGAGGGCGTGGAGGGTGGCGGGCAGGAGGTCGCACGCGGGGCAGCGGGGGATGCCGAGGGCGAGGAGCGCCCAGGGGGCGGCGTCGAGGCGCGCGAGGAGCTGCGGCAGCGGCTCGTGGCGGTCCGCGTTCATGCGGGGACGACTCCCCGGACGATGCCGATCTCCCCGGTGATGCGGATGCGTCCGTCCTCGCTGGGCGTGGCGCGCCACGCCCGGGAGCCGCGGCCGTGCGGGGAGAGGAGGACCTCGAGGCAGTCCTCTCGCGTGCCGGCGTGGGTGCCGCGGGCGAACCATTCGTCGAAGTCGGTGGCGACGGTGACCTGCCGGTAGCGCAGGTCGGCGAGGCCGGCGCCGGCGGCGAGGTCGAGGAGCTCGCCGGGGGTGGGGTTCGCGACGTGGCTGCGGTCCCGGATGGTCTCGACGCGCCGGTGCCAGTCGGCGAGGGCGGGGTCCGGGTCGGTGATGTGGTCGGCGAGGACGACGGTGCCGCCGGGGCGGACGGAGGCGGCGATCGCGGCGACGAACGCGCGGGTGTCGGGGACGTGGTGCAGCACGAGCCGGGTGACGGCGGCGTCGACGGGCGGGCGGTCGCCGCGGTGGACGGCGGCGGCGACGTCGGCGAGGGGGCCGTGGACGAGCTCGACCCGGTCGCCGAACGGTGCGCAGCGGGTGCGGGCCCGGCGGATCATCTCGCCGGACAGGTCGACGCCGATGACGCGGTGGCCGCCGGGGTGGGTGAGGATGGCGTGGGCGACGAGGCCGGGGCCGCATCCCGCGTCGAGGACGAGGGAGCCGGGCGGGAGGCTCATGGCGTCGACGAGGCCGGTGAGGAGCCGCGGGTCGTTCTGGATGGGGGCGCGCTCGAATGCCGCCGCATGCCTGTCGAAGGCGTCGGCGACCGCCGCCTCGTGCGCGCGGGTCGACTCCACGCCGCCCAGGTTACTGCCGCCGCGCCCGCCTATCATGGCCGGCGATGGGGCCGGAGGAGATCGCCCGTTCCCGCGGCCGCGCGCTCGCCTTGATGCACGAGTGGGTGGAGGGCGTGGCGCTGCGCCGCCACATGTACGCGGTGGAGGCGGCGATGCGCGCGTACGCGGGCGCCCTGGGGGAGGACGCGGACGCGTGGGGGTGCGTGGGGTTGCTGCACGACTTCGACTGGGAGCGGCATCCGGGCCTGGACCGCCATCCGCAGGACGGGGAGCTGGTGCTGGCGGCGGCCGGGTACCCGGAGTGGTTCCGCCGCGCGATCCTGAGCCACGCGGACCACACGGGCGTGCCGCGGGTGACGCCCTTGGAGCACCACCTGTACGCGTGCGACGAGCTGAGCGGGTTCGTGCACGCCTGCGCCCTGGTGCGTCCGGCGGGGCTCGAGGGGTTGGAGCCGCGGTCGGTGCGGAAGAAGCTGAAGCAGCCGAGCTTCGCGGCGGGGGTGAGCCGCGACGACGTGGTGCGGGGGGCGGGGGAGATCGGCCGTGACCTCGACGAGCACATCGCGTTCGTGGTCGCGGCGTTGCGGCCGGTGGCGGCGGACCTGGGGTTGGTCGGGTAGCTACCCGCCGGTGAGGGGCCGGCCTTCGGCGGCGGCGCGCTGGCGTTCGAGGCGGAGCCGTTTCCGTTCCCGCCACCAGACGACGGCGCCGACGATGCCGGCGATTCCGAGGGCGACGACGAGGGCGACCCACAGCTGGTCGGCGAACGCCTTGCCGAGGAAGAAGCCGAGGAGGGCGGCCTGGGTGGACCATACGGCGGCGCCGAGGGAGTCGAACACGAGGAACCGCGGGTACGCCATCTGCCCCGCGCCGCAGGACAGGTTGACAGCGAGCCGGAACCCGGGGAGGAACCGGCCGACGAAGACGAGGGCGGCGCCTTGTCGGTGGATCATGCGTTCGGCGGCGGCGACGCGTGCGTGTCCGGCGACGCGGCCGACGGCGCGTTTGATGCCGACGCCGCCGAGCCGGCC
>JBFLWO010000456.1:0-2327 GCA_040757755.1 Actinomycetota bacterium | reverse complement strand
CCGGGCGGAGGTGCGCAGCACCTGCGCCACCTGGTCGGCGCTGAGCGCGGGGCGCTCCGCCATCACCCACGCCGCGACGGCGGAGACGACGGGGGCGGCGAAGCTCGTGCCGTCCAGGCGGGCGTACCCGTCGGCGGCGCCGTCGTCGGTGTCGTACCAGTCCGGCACGGTGGTGAGGACCCCCTCGCCGGGGGCGAGGAGGTCGAGGAAGTTGTTCTGGTGCGAGAAGGACGCCGGCTGGTCCAGGGCGGTGGCCGCCCCGACCGTCACGACGTGCCGGTCGTTCGCCGGCTGGATCCACGGCTGGGCGGGGCGGGAGTTGCCCGCCGACGCGACGACGAGGACGTCCTGGCCGTAGGCGAACCCGACGGCGTCGTGCAGGGCGCGGCACGCGCCGGCGGCCGTGAAGCCGCCGCTCATGTTGATGACGCGCGCGCCGTGGCGCACCGCCTGGCGGATCGCGGCGGCGATGTCGCTGCAGGAACCGGTGGAGCCGTACACCCAGACGCGGGCCCCCGGCAGGACGCCCTCGATGCCGACGCCGTTGCGGGGCGCGCCGATGACCCCGGCGACCGCGGTGCCGTGCGCGACGCCCTCCAGGTAGTCCTCCGTCGCCTCCTCGTCGCTCGCGGGGGGCCGTGGCGACGGGCGCCGCACGCGCACCCAGCCGCCCGCCATCTCCTGGTGGGAGGACCACACGCCGTCCTCGACGATGGCGATCGGGGGGATCTCGCCGGCGGGGGCGGGGAGGTCCGCGGGGACGACGCGGGCGAGCCAGTCCTGGTCCGTGACCGCGAGCGGGTCCGCCGGCGGGGCGGCGGACGCCGCGGCGGGCAGGGCGAGGGCGGCCGCGGCGGCGGCGATCGCCACGCGGCGCGCGGCGCGCGACCCCCTGCGTCGACTCAGACCCGGCACGGTCCCCTCCCCCGTTGAGGTGATGCGAAGCGCCGGAAGTGTAGGGATCGACAAGACCCCGGGCGGCGGGGGACCGTGCCGCGTCAGCGCACCACCAGGAGCGGCGCGGCGCGGCCCCCGTACACGACCCACGGGACGGCGACGGTCAGGCCGGCATCCCGGTCGCCCTCCTCCTCCCCGGGCAGGAGGAGGCGCACGGCGTCGTGACGGTCGCGGCCGGCGCGCTCGAGCCCGTCCACGACCCTCCGCACGCGCGAGCCGGGGGACGCCGCCAGCTCGGGCTCCAAGCCGCGCAGCACGCGCCGGGCGCGCGCCGCCGTCGTCTCGCCCTGAAGCTCGTCGCTTAGCTGCGGCGGGGACGGGTCGAAACCCTGCGCGTCACTCGGCACGACACGCACCCGCAGCGGCCCCGGGGGCAGGTCCGGCATCCGCAGCGGCACCCGCACCACCGTCCGCGAGCCGCGCCACGGCTGCAACGCGAGGCGCAGCGTGATCCGCGCGCCCGGCCGCGCCCGCACCGGCGCGAAGCTCGCCCCCACGATCCGGGCGGCCCGTACCCGCGGCTCCAGCACCTGCCGCACCCGGATCTCGCGGATCGGCACCGGCCGCACCCCGTTCTGCAGCAGCACCGTCACCATCCGGGTGAGCGGGCCGAGCGACAGGTTCACCACGTCCCCCGCCGCGGCGTACGTGTTGCGGTACACGATCGGCTTCGCCCGGAGCGGGGTCCGCACCGTGATCACGAGGCTGAGGGTGCCGCCTCCGATCCCGTCGCGGACGCGGAACGCCGGCTCGGCCTGCAGGACGTCCGCGACCTCCGGGACGGTCCGCTCGTCGGGGGCGAGAAGCGTCGTGACCGTGGCCGTGGTGCCGCGCCGCGTGTCGCGCGCCGTCGACACGACCCGGATGCCGTCGACCGGGCCGATGCGCCCGACGACCCCGTCCGCCCGGTCGCCCGTGACCATCCCGTGCAGCGTGCCGGGCTCCCCCAGCTTGTAGCTCGCGTTCTGGATCGGGGCGGGGACCGTCTCGTAGACGTAGCCGTCGCCCATCAGGAACCGCGACGGCCCCGTGTCGAGGAACGGGTGGCCGAACCCCAGGACCGTCGACCCGTCGACGTACGTGACCGTGCCGATCGCCCCCACCACGACGTCGCCGCCGGCGAGGAGCACGGTGAGCGACGACCCGGGCTCCAATGTGACCGGCGGCCGCTGCTGGCGCCCCCCGGTCGACACGAGGTCCACCCCGGTGCGCGCCAGGGTGCGTCGCAGCGGGGCCGCGGCCCGCCGCGACACCCCGGAGATCATCCAGCGCTGCAGCGGGTACACGGCCCGCACCCCCGGACGCGCCGCCTGCACGCGCCGCGCCTGCGCCCGCGTGCGGACCCGCACGACGGGGCGCCGGGGCCCGGC
>JBFLWO010000455.1:0-2332 GCA_040757755.1 Actinomycetota bacterium | reverse complement strand
AGGAGCACGGCGGTGCCGGCGTACCACGCGGCGAGCAGGGCGACCTGGCGGGTGCGCAGGTGCGTCGCGAGGGGCTCCCGCCCCGCCTTGCGCAGCGCCCACCCGGCGACGGGCCGGAACACGCGGGGGTGGAGCGGCACGAGGATGAGCGGCACGAGCGCGACGAGCCACAGGGGGGCGGCGCCCGCGACCTCGCCGTGCACGGCGACCGCGACGACCCCGCCGGCCGCCGCCGCCGCGAGGGCGAGCACCTGCTCGTACACGGTGGCGGCGAGGCTCACGCGGCGCGGCACCCCGGCGTCGGCCCCCATCACGACCCGCCCCATCACCATGAGGACGTTCCCGGGGACGTACCTCCCGAGCAGGGACCGGCCCCACACGTCCGCCACCACCGCGCGCGGCGGCCCCCCGGGGTGGAGCCGCGCGACGATCTCCGCGTAGCCGAGGGCCCCGGTGAGGTAGAAGACCGCGAGGACGGCGAGGCCCGCGACGAGCCACGACGCCCGCAGGTCCCAGTCGAAGTCCCGCACCGTGTCCCAGCCGCGGGACACGTTCACGACGAGGAACGCGATGACCGCGAGCCCCGCCGCGGTGCCGACGGCGCGGCGCCGCCCGCTGCGCCGCGGCGGCGGGGTCACCGCGGGGCCGCCCGCCCCCACGCGATCAACCCGGGGTGGCGCACGCCGCGGTCCCCGAAGAGGGTGTCGACCTCCAGGGCGGCGCGCAGCGCCGGGGCGAGCCGCGCCGCCAGCCCGGTCGGGGCGCCGAGCCCCTCCGCCGCCGCGCCGTCGTCGCCGTCGCCGCCGGCCGCGACGCGGCGGCGCAGCATCGGCGCATAGACGAGCCGCTCGTACAGGGCGGTGACCGGGAACCCCCAGCGGCGCACCTCGACGTCCACGAGCCCCGCGTCGCGCAGGAGGCGGGCGAAGCCGTGGCGGTCGTAGCGGCGGCGATGCCCGGCCCAGGCGTCGACCCAGTCGAAGCGGTCGGGCCCGCACGGCACGGTCGCGACGAACACCCCGCCGGGCCGCAGGATCCGGGCGATCTCCCGCGCTGCCCGCAGGTCGTCGTCGAGGTGCTCGAGCACCTCGCCGCACGTCACCCCGTCGACGCTCGCGTCCTCCAGCGGCAGGTCGTGGGCGTCGGCGACGAGGACGGGGGCGTCGGCCCCCGGGTGGCGCTGCGCGATCTGGGCGGCGAGACGCCCGACGAACTCGGGGCTCGCGTCGAGCGACACCACCGACAGCCCGCGCGCGAGCATCGCGAGGGTGAGGCTGCCGGCGCCGCAGCCGACGTTCGCGACGCGCGGGCCGGGCAGCGCCGGGAGGAGCCGCCGCAGCATCAGCGACTCCCGGTACGCGTGGCGGGGACCGTAGAACTCCGGCGCGCTCCCCCAGCGGTGCTCGTCGACGGCGGCGGGCGTGCTCACGCGGCAAATGTAGAGGGAAAGCGGGCGGCGAGAGCGGCGAGCAGGCGCCCCGCCACCGCCCGGGGATGGCCGGTCGCGAGGAACCGCCGGTGCGCCGCGGCCCCCAGGCGGGCCCGCAGGTCCGGGTCGCGGGCGAGCCGGGTCAGGGCGGCGGCGAGGGCGGCGGGGTCGCCGGGCGGCACGAGCAGGGCGTCGACCCCGTCGGTCAGCACCTCGCGCACCGCGGGGCAGTCGGCGGTGACGACGGCGCGGCCCGCCGCCATCCCCTGCCACACCTTGTTCGGCACGACGCGGGACGCCTTCTCGCTGCGGCCGAACACCCCGAGGCAGATCGCGGACCCCGCGATCTCCGCCCCGAGCCCGGCGTACGGCACCCACGGGACCCGCTCCACCCCCGGCGGGGGGTCGCGGGCGATCTCCGCGTCGAGCCACGCGCCGAGCTGGCCGTCGCCGATGAGCCGGACGGGCGGCACGCCGGGGCGGCGGGCGGCGTCGAGGATCGTGTCGAGGCCGTGCATCGGGGAGAGCTTCCCGTAGAAGACGGCGCGCACCGGACCGTCCGGCATGGGCGACGGGGGGAACAGGGCGGGCTCCGCCCCCACCGGCACCACGGCGACGCGGTCCTCTCGGGCCCCGAGCCGCCGCACGATGAACTCGGCGTTCGCGGCGGTGTCGGCGAGGACGAGGTCGGCGGCGCGCACCGCCAGGCGGTCCGCGGCGCGCAGCACGCGGGCGGCGGGGCCCCGGGCGGTGCCGCGGTCCCCGGCCAGCGTGTCCCACAGCGAGATCATGAGGTCCACGACGAGGGGCGCCCCCAGGCGGCGGGCCGCCAGCCAGGCGAACGGCGCGTCCGGCTGGGCGAGGTAGCCGGCGACGACCGCACGGGCCGGGGGCCGCCGGGCG
>JBFLWO010000454.1:0-2338 GCA_040757755.1 Actinomycetota bacterium | reverse complement strand
GGGGCGAGCGCCGCCGCGTAGGCGACGGGGGTGTGGGGGAAGCGCCGCGGGGCGCGGCTCGCTCCCCAGCCGGGGAGGTCGACGGCGACGGTGCGCCGTCCGGCGTCGGCGAGGGCCGCGGCGAACGGCCCCCACGTCTCCTTCGACCCCGCCCACCCGTGCACGAGCACGACGGCGGGGCCGCTGCCCTCCTCGCGGACGGCGAGGCCCCCGTCGTCGTTCACGCGCTCAGGCGACCGGCGCTCCGGCCGGCGCGGCGCGGAGCTCCTCCTTGCGCAGGTACGCGAACGTCGCGATGAGGCTGACGAGCGCGAACGCCGCCGCCACCCAGAAGGCGAGGCTGTACCCGGACGTGAACGCGGAGGGGCGGGCGGCGCCGTCGGCGATGAGGTTCTCGGTGCGGGTGGTGGACACGGTGGTGAGGATCGCGACGCCGAGGGCGCCGCCGATCTGCTGGCTGGTGTTGATGAGCCCGGAGGCGAGGCCCGCCTCGTGTCCCTCCACCCCGCCGAGGGCGGCGATCGACACGGGCACGAAGGCGAATCCGAGGCCGACGCCGGTGAGGAGGAAGCCCGGCAGCAGGTCGACGAGGTAGGACCCGTCGACGGAGATCCACGTGAAGTACACGAGCCCCAGCCCGAGGAGCGCCATCCCGGTGGCGAGGGCGGGCTTCACCCCGACGCGGGTCACGACCGCCTGGGCGGCGCCGGACGCCACGACCGCGGTCAACGCCACCGCCAGGTAGCCGACGCCGGTCTTCAGGGCGGAGAAGCCGAGGACCTGCTGCATGTAGAGGGACAGCAGGAAGAACATGCCGAACACCATGGTGCCGAGCCCGAAGCCGATGAGGTTCGCGCCCGCCGGGGTGCGCTTGCGGAAGAAGCGCAGCGGCACGAGGGGGTGGGCGGAGCGCGTCTCGATGACGAGGAACGCGGCGGTCAGGGCGGCGGACACGATGAGAAGTCCGATGGTGGTGGCGGACCCCCAGCCGTTGTTGTTCGCCTGGGTGAGGGCGTAGACGAGGACCATCAGGGCGGCGGTGATCGTGACGGCGCCCGCGGAGTCGAAGTGGCGCTTCATGCCCTCCGCCCGGCTTTCGCGCACGACGCGCGGCACGAGCAGCAGGGCGATCACGCCGATCGGGGCGTTGACGTAGAAGATCCACTCCCACCCGGCGTACTCGGTGAGGATGCCGCCGAGCAGCACGCCGATGGCGGCGCCGGAGCCGGCGATCGCGCCGAGGATGCCGAGGGCCTTGTTGCGCTCCGCCCCCTCCTCGAACGTGACGGCGGTGATGGAGAACACGGAGGGGGACAGGATCGCCCCGGCGGTGCCCTGCAGCACGCGCGCCGCGATCAGCATCCCGTCGCTCTGCGCGAAGCCGCACAGCAGGGAGAAGGCGGCGAACATGCCGAGCCCCACCATGAACAGCAGGCGCCGGCCGAGGAGGTCGCCGAACCGCCCGCCGAGGAGCAGGAAGCCGCCGAACGTGAGCGCGTAGCCGCTCACCACCCACTGGAGGTCCTCGGGGGCGAAGCCGAGGTCCGTCTGGATGGAGGGCAGCGCGACGTTCACGATCGACACGTCGAGCACCACCATCAGGTAGGCGATACCGAGGACGGCGAGCGCCTTCCACCGGTTGGGGTCGCGCGTGCTGTCCATTCCCTCCCTCCCCGAGGCGGCGGTCGCAGAGGCGGCGACGGTAGCACCCGCCCCCGCCGCCCTGCCCCCGCCGGGGCGCGCCCGGCGGCGGTCCGCGGAACCATCGCCATGATCCGCCACCGCCGCGCCGCCGTCTTCTCGAAACGTGCGGAATGGGGGCGCGTCCGTCGACGGGCCGCGCCCCGCGCGGCGTCTCCCGCGAGCAGGCCGGCGTGCGATGGCGGGTGCGCCGGGTGGAGAGCACTAGACTCTGGGCTCCCACGAAGGGAGGGCCGATGACGATCCTCGTCGTGCACCACCGGGTACGCGCCTTCGACGCCTGGAAGCCGGTCTTCGACGCCCACGCCGACAGCCGCCGCGAGCACGGTGCGCGCCGGCACTGGCTCTACACGGCGCCCGCGGACCGGAACGACGTCGTGGTGGCCGTGGAGTTCCCGTCCGCCGACGCCGCGAACGGCTTCCTCGCGGACCCCTCGCTCGCCGGCGCCATGGAGCGCGCCGGCGTGGAGGGAGAGCCGATGGTCCACATCTGGGAGCAGGTCGAAGACGTCACCTACTGAGTGAGCCTGGCCGCTTCGCGGCGCAGGACGCGACGCTCTCGCGCCGCTGCCGCGCCACGCCCGCCGGGGGCCGCGTGGAGGTGGCGGCCGGCGGGGGCGTGGGGGCGCCCCCGCCG
>JBFLWO010000453.1:0-2344 GCA_040757755.1 Actinomycetota bacterium | reverse complement strand
GGTGGTCCTCGTCCCGGCCATCGCCGCGCAGCATCGCCCATGCGGCCGCGCGATGCATCCCCGTCCGTGAGTTCAGGAACCCGTAAGGCGGCGGGGATGACGCGCGGCCGCCCCGCGCGCCATCATGACCCCGTGAGGAGCGGGCCGGGATGACGACCGAGATCCTCGTCGTCGACGACGAGCCGATCGTGCGGGACGTCGTGGTGCGGTACCTCCGCCACGCGGGCTTCGCCACCGTGGAGGCCGGGGACGGCGACCGCGCCCGCACGCTCATCGAGACCCGGGAGCCCGCCCTCGTCGTCCTCGACGTGATGATCCCCGGGATGGACGGGCTGAGCCTGTGCCGGTGGATCCGGGCCCGCTCCGAGCTTCCCGTCATCCTCCTCACCGCCCGCGGCGACGAGGCCGACCGGATCGTGGGGCTCGAGCTGGGGGCCGACGACTACGTCGCGAAGCCGTTCTCGCCCCGGGAGCTGACCGCGCGCGTGCGAAGCGTGCTGCGCCGCGCCCGCGCCGCGCCGGCCGACGCCGAGCGGATCGTCGCCGGCGACCTCGAGATCGACGCCGCCACCCGGGAGGTCACCCGCGCCGGCCGGGAGCTGCGCCTCACGGCGAAGGAGTTCGACCTCCTGTGGCTCCTCGCCGGCCACCCGCGCCGCGTGTTCACCCGCGAGCAGCTCATGCGCAGCGTGTGGGGGTACGAGCCGGCGTTCGACACCGGCACGGTCACCGTCCACATGCGGCGCCTGCGCGAGAAGATCGAGGTGGACCCCTCCGCGCCCGCGCACCTGCAGACGGTGTGGGGCGTCGGCTACCGCTTCGTGCCGTGATCGCGCTCGCCGTCGCCGTCGCCGCCGTCACCCTGGCCGTGGGCCTCGCGGCGGCCGTCGCGCTGCGGCGGCTCGCGACGCTTCGCCGTCAGATCATCGCCCTCGCCGGCCTCGCCCTCGCACTGCCGCTCGCCGCGGTGCTCCTCTCCGGCGCCGTGATGTTCGAGAAGGCGGAGGACCTCGGCGTCATTCTCCTCGCGGCCGCCGCCGCGTCCGCCGCGGCGCTGGGCGGGGCGTGGCTCCTCGCTCGGCCGATCCTGCGGCGCGTCGACCGGCTGTCGCAGGCGTCGAAGGGCATCGCGGCGGGGGACCTCGCGACCCGCGCCCCGGTCGACGGACCGGCGGAGCTCGCCGCCCTCGGCCGCGCCTTCAACGACATGGCCGGCAGCCTGGAGGACCTGTTCGGTGCGCACCGCGAGCTCGTCACCGCGGCGAGCCACGACCTGCGCACCCCGATCGCGGCGATGCGCGCCATGATCGAGGCGCTGGAGGACGGCCTCGCCGAGCCCGGCCACTACCTCCCCGCCCTGCGCGCGCAGGTCGAGACGCTGGGGCGCCTCGTGGACGACCTGTTCGAGCTGGCCCGCATCGACGCCGGCGTCCTCACGCTGGAGCTTCGCGAGGCGCGCATCGACGTGCTCGTCGACACGTGCCTGCGCGGGTTCGAGGCGGAGGCGCGGGCACGGCGCATCACGCTGGAGGCGCGGGTCGCCGACGGACTGCCCCCGGTGCGGTGCGCCCCCGACTCGGTGCAGCGGGTGCTGTCGAACCTCCTCGTCAACGCCCTTCGCCACACGCCCGCCGACGGGTCCGTCGCCGTGCTCGTCGAGCCGGACGGCCCGGGGAACGGGGTGCGGGTCATCGTGCAGGACTCCGGGGAGGGGTTCACCCCGGAGTCGCTGCGGCGGGCCTTCGACCGGTTCTGGCGCGGCGACCGGGCCCGCACCGAGCCGGGCGCGGGGCTGGGCCTGGCGATCGCCCGCGGCCTGGTGGAGGCCCAGGGCGGGCGCGTGTGGGCGGAGAACCGCCCGGAGGGCGGCGCGCGCATGTCGTTCACGCTCGCCGCCGCCGCGTGATCGGCGGCACGGCGCCGCGGATCGCGCCAGGATGGGGGGGACGCAGGGGCGACCTGGGGAGGGGCGATGCAGCGCGTGGCACCGGAGGCGACGGCCGCCGCCCTCGACGGCATCCACCACGTCACCGCGGTGACGGGGGACGCGCCGCGCAACGTCGACTTCTACGCGCGGGTGCTGGGGCTGCGGCTCGTGAAGCGGACCGTCAACCAGGACGACCCCGGAGTGCACCACCTGTTCTACGGGGACGACGAGGGACGCCCCGGGATGGACCTCACCTTCTTCGAGTACCCGCGCGTGCGGTCCGGCCACCCGGGGGCGGGCATGGTGCACCGCATCCTGTGGCGGGTCGCGGGGGCCGACGCCCTGACGTTCTGGGAGGAGCGGCTCGCCGGGGAGGGCGTCGCGACGCGGCGCACGGAGGAGGGCGTCGCGTTCGCC
>JBFLWO010000452.1:0-2346 GCA_040757755.1 Actinomycetota bacterium | reverse complement strand
CAGGTCCTGGCGCCGCCGCTGGTGCAGCACGAGCAGCGGCACGAGCACGAGCGGCACGATCTTCAGCAGCACCGCGACGGCGAGGAGCCCCCACATCAGCCGGAACCGGCCGGCGACGGCGGCGTACAGCGTCCAGGCGAGGACGGCGGCGACGGCCAGGTCGAACCGGGTCTCCACGAGGTTGCCGATGAGGAGGGGGGACACGGCGACGGCGGCGCCGGCGGCGGCCTGGCGCAGCACGGACAGGCCGAGCGCCCGGGCGGCGGCGAGCACCCCGAGCACGGTGGCGCACAGGCACGCCGCCATCGCGACCTGGAACACGGCGGTGTAGTTGCCGGGCACGAGGCCCACCGCCCCGAACAGGCCGGCGGCGAGCGGCGGGTACTCGAGGAAGAAGTCGCGGTACGGCACGAGGCCGTCGAGCATCCGGTCCGCCGCCTCGCGGTACACGGGGATGTCCGTGATCGGCGAGTGCGTGTAGAAGCCGATCTGCAGCGGCACGGCCCACACGACGATCGCGAGGCCGACGAGGGCCCACGGCAACCAGCGGGTCGCGGTCACGACGCCACGGGCACGGGGTCGGCGGGAAGCGCGTCCGCCGCGGCGGCGCGCCGCGGCGCCGCGCGGTGCGGCCACTCCGGCACGACGACCGCGAGCACGAACGGCAGGAACCACGGGATGTACAGGTAGAACCAGTGCTCCAGCACCACCTGGGCGCCGATGAGGAGCGCCCCGGAGAACGCCGCCATGGACAGGAGGTCGAGGCGGCGCGGCCAGCGCACCAGCGCGACCGCGGCGAGGAGCACGGCGACGCCGATCGCGATCTGCAGGGGGCGCAGGCCGGGGTACTGGCCCCACACCGAGAACGGCGACTCGCGGTCCGCCTGGTAGCCGATCGTCCGCGACCAGATGGCGCGGACCCCGTCGAGGCCGTCGAGCAGCAGCACCCAGCCGGTCGCGGCGACGCCGGCGGCGATCCCGGCCGCGAAAAGCGCCACCCGCCGCCGCGCCCCGCTGCGCCGGGCCCGCGGGAACGGGTGGCGGAACCACAGCGGGAGGAGCACCGCGGGCGTGAACTTCGCGGCGACGGCGAGCGTCACGCCGAGGCCCCGCATGAACGGCCGGGCGGCGAACGCGAGGCCCCAGGCGAGCAGGGCGCCGACGAGGGCGTCGTTCGCGTTGCTCTCCAGCGTGTACGCGGACCACGGCACCGCCGCCCAGGCCAGCGCGAGGAGCGCGCCGAGGCGCCATCCCCCGAGCCGCCGCCCCAGGAGCAGCATGCCGGCGAGGGCGAGGAGGTCGAAGAACGTGGCGGCGCCGTGGGCGGCGGGCAGGTCGTCCCAACGCCCGCTCCACCCGAGGAGCGCCCGGAACGGCACGTACGTCATGTAGGTGAGCGGCCCGTACGTGTCGCACCGCCCGCAGTTCTCCGGGAAGTTGCCGTACGGGGTCGCGCCCTCCTGGATCAGGTCGGCCCCGATCACCCCCGCGTACCCGACGTCGATGACGTTGCTGTCGAACGCGTTCAGCCCCCACCGCAGCACGAGCACGGCGGCGAGGACCGACACGACGAGCCAGGTGGGGCACCAGTTCGCCAGGGACGGCCGCGCCGGCGCCGGGGCGGCCTCCGCGACGGGTGCGGCGCCGGCATCGGCGTCGGGGTCGGCCTCGCGGGCGAGCTGCCGGGCCCGCCGCACCCCGATCCACGCGAGCCGCCCGCCCAGGTAGCCGAGCGGCAGGTACTGCAACGGCACCGACGTGAAGATCTCGCCCTTCTGGAACCAGATCCACGACAGCGTGAACCCGAGCACGGCGAGGAGGTCGAGGGTGCGCAGCGACAGGAGCCGCCGGAACCGCAGGAGCGGCAGGAGGAACGCGACGCACAGGGCGGTCCAGATCGGCGCGGTGTTGAGGGAGCGGCCGAACGCGTCGTCGTGGCCGCGGGCCATGAACCACGCGACCTGCGGCCCGGTGCGCACCTCGGTGATCTCGCCGGAGTCGTCCTCGACGAACACCTCCGCCTCCACCTTCTCGCTGCGGTCCGCAGCCCTGCTCACGAACGACACCTTCCACACGTCGTCGCTCTGCAGGCTCGCGGCGGTGCGGGCGATCGGGTGGTCGTCGATCCAGTCCTGCAGCCGGCCGGAGGAGCGGGCGATGGAGGTGGCCTCCGCGGCGGTGAGGGACGGGCGGGACGACCCGCCCGGCGTGCTGGCCGACCGCTGCAGGTCGGCGACGCCGCGGCCGAACGCGTCGAGGAGTCCGTTCACCGCGGCGGTCTGCGCCACCGGGGAGGTCGGCGGCAGGGCGCGGGACGGCGTCGCCGCGGCCGCGACCGGGGCGAGC
>JBFLWO010000451.1:0-2354 GCA_040757755.1 Actinomycetota bacterium | reverse complement strand
GCCGCCCACCCACCCCAAGGAGGCTCCCCGTTGCCTGAACCCGCGTCCATCGCACCCTCGGGTCGCTGGGAGGCGCTCGCCGCCGCGGTGCTCGCCGGAGACCCCCTCACCCGGGACGACGCCCTGGCCGTGCTGCGCTCCGGCGACGAGGAGCTCCTGGCGCTGCTGCTGGCGGCGTTCCGCGTCCGCCACGCCCACTTCGGCCGCAAGGTGAAGCTGAACGTGCTGGTGAACGCGAAGAGCGGCCTGTGCGCCGAGGACTGCGGCTACTGCTCGCAGTCGGTCGTGTCGACTGCGCCGGTCGCGAAGCACTCCCTGCTGTCGCGCGAGAAGCTCGTGGAGGGTGCCCGCGAGGCGTGGGCGCGCAAGGCGGGGACGTACTGCATCGTCGCGAGCGGGCGGCGGCCGAGCCGCCGGGAGCTGGCGGAGGTGACCGCGGCGGTCCGCGAGATCAAGCAGGAGCTGCCGCTCAAGATCTGCACGTGCCTCGGCCTCCTGTCGGCGGAGGAGGCGCGGGAGCTGCGCGAGGCGGGCGTCGACCGCTACAACCACAACCTCAACACGAGCCCCGACAACTACGCGCGGATCACCACGACGCACAGCTACGAGGACCGCGTCGACACCGTGGAGGCGGTGAAGGAGGCGGGGATCTCGCCCTGCTCGGGGCTCATCGCCGGCATGGGGGAGCGGGACGAGGACCTCGTGGAGCTGGCCTTCGCCCTGCGGGACCTGGACGCCGACTCGATCCCCGTCAACTTCCTGAACGCGATCCCCGGGACGCCGCTCGAGGGCACCGACGAGCTCGACCCGCGCCGCTGCCTCCGCATCCTCACGCTGCTGCGTTTCGCCTGCCCGGCGAAGGAGATCCGGGTGGCGGGCGGCCGCGAGGTGCAGCTCGGGTCGCTGCAGCCGCTCGCGCTCTACCCCGCGAACGCGATCTTCCTCGGCGACTACCTCACCACCTCCGGCCAGGACGCCGAGGCCGACTACCGGATGATCGCGGACCTCGGCTTCGAGATCGAGGAGTGCGCGCTGCCGGACCCGTCGCCCGCATGACCGGTGGGCGCTGACGGGGAACGGTTCCTGTGGCTTCCCGGCTGGTCGGCCGGCGCGGGGACGTGGCGGGAGGCGATCGACCGGGCTCCGGAGGGGGCGCACCGGGTGTGCGGCTTCTCGTCCTGCGCGCGGGCGGGGGACCTGCGCGACGCGGCGCGGGCGGCGCTCGACGCGCAGCCCGGCCCCGTCACCCTCGTGGGATGGTCGCTCGGCGCGATGGTCGCCCTGGAGCTCGCCCGCGACCTGCCCGGGCGGGTGCGCCGGCTGTGCCTGGTCGGCGCCACCGACCGGTTCGTGGCCGCCTCCGGTGAGCCGGGCGGCTGGCCGGAGCGCGTGCTGACGCGGATGGGCGCGCGGCTCGCGGAGGACGCCACCGGGGTCCTGGAGGCGTTCGACCGGCGGATGTTCTCGCCGGACGAACGGCGGGCGGGTCACGCCGAGCGCTGGATCGCGGCGCGCGACGGTGTGCCGCCGCTCCCCTCGCTGCGCGCCGGCCTCGACTACCTGCGCGGCTTCTCCGTCGACGCGGCCGCCATCCGCGTCCCCGCCCGCCTGCTGCACGGCGCGGAGGACGAGATCTGCCCGCCGGCGGGCGCGGAGCGTCTCGCCGGGGCGCTCCCGGACGCCCGCCTCACCGTGTGGGAGGGGGCCGGACACGCGCCGTTCTTCACCGACCCCGGCCGGTTCGCCCGGTGGCTCGACGGATGCGTGCGGACGTGACGATCGACAAGCGGCAGGTCGGGCGGCGTTTCGACCGGCACGCCTCCTCCTACGACGACCACGCTCACGTGCAGCAGGCGATGGCGGACCGGCTGATGGAGCGGGTCGCCGCCACCGGCGTCGCCCCGGCCGGCGTCCTCGAGCTCGGCTGCGGAACGGGCTACCTCACGGAGCGGCTCGTCCGGCGCTTCCCCGGCGCGCGGATCACCGCGGTCGACCTGGCCGACGGCATGGTCCGGGCGGCGCGGGAGCGGCTGGGGCCGGGGGCCCGGGTCGAGCTCGCCGTCGCGGACGTCGAGGAGGTCCCCTGGGACGGCCGGCGCTTCGACCTCGTCGTGTCCAACGCGACGATCCAGTGGCTCGCGGCGCCGGCCGCGACGATGGCGAGCCTCGGCCGCGCGCTCGCGCCGGGCGGCGTGATGCTCCACGCGACGTTCGGGCCGCAGACCTTCCGCGAGCTCTTCACCGCGCTCGACCGCGTCGAGGCCGCCCGCGCGCTCCCCTCCCGCCGGCACGGGCTCACCCTCCTCGCCGCCGCGGAGTGGGCCGAGCTCCTGCGCGCCGGCGGCCTCGTGGAC
>JBFLWO010000450.1:0-2358 GCA_040757755.1 Actinomycetota bacterium | reverse complement strand
CACCGAGGTGCGGGTGGCGGTGATGGTGCCGCTCTGGCCGCCGTTGTCGACCCAGGTGCCGTTCATCGAGAGGCCGTCCCCGGCGACGGTGCCGGTGAACGTGGCGGTGTAGCCGCCACCCGTGTACGGGTTGCTCATGTTGAACGACAGGCCGTTCACGGTGGCGGTGAGGGTCCCGAACGTGGACCCCGTCGCGGCGGTGCCGGTGTCGCCCGTGTAGCTGCCGGACGCAGGGTCGCCGCCGGTGATGCGCCAGTACTGGGTGTTGTTGAAGTTGCTGCCGAGGTAGATCTTCACGGTCCAGGTGGACCGCATGTCGAAGGTGCTGGCGGCGGCGGCCGGCGACGCGCCCGCCGCGAGCAGGCCGCACAGCACGGCGACGGCGGCGGCGAGCGCCGCGACGAGTCGATGCGTCCACCCCTGCGGGGTGACGCGAGGGCCGGGCGGGGACGTGGCGCGCATCGGTGCTCCTGGGACGGCGGTCGCCGCGCACGGCGGCAGGGGCCGCGCGTGGTGGGCTGGGGACCGGGTGGGCGGGGAGGTCAACGGGGGAGCCTCCGGCGTGATTCGCCTCTTGCGGGAATCAACCATCCTCGTGGTTCCGGCGTCAACTGGACGAAGGTTCAGGCGCTTTCTTCCACTGCCGGGCCGCGTCCGGCGCGGGCGCCCACCGCGCCCGGCGGATCCGGCGAACCGGGGGACGCCGCGCGCACCGGTCGAGGGGTTCCCCCAATACGACGCGCGTGACCCCGGGGGTAGCGTCGGCGCACGTGAAACGCCGTCGAGGAGGGGACGATGAGAGGCGAACCTCGCGACACACCTCGTGCGGGCGCCGCGCCGCGGCGCGCGGCGTCGGGTCACGATCCGCGGTGGGTGACCGCCGCGCGCGACGGCGAGGTGGCGCCCCTCGGCCCGCCGGACTTCGCCGCGTTCGTCGCCGCCCGGGAGCGTTTCCTCGCCGCCCGCCGCGGCGAGTCGGTCGTCGCCCGCCTCGAGGCCGCCTGGAGGCTGTGACCGCGCCGCGGGGGTGGTGCAACCCCACCGCATGGTCGGTTGCCTGACGGTCGACGCCGGTCGTACCGTCGGTCTGCGCCTGCGGTGTCGGGGCGCTCCCGGTCCAAGGTGTGCCGGGGACCGGGGTCGCCGCCGGCCGACGGGCGCGGCGCAGCCACCATTCATCTTCCCCGGCTGCGCCTCCTGTCTTCTCGACGAAAGGAGCGCATTCCCATGGGTGCGCGCGCCAAGGCCATCCTTCCACTGGCCTTCGTCATCGGCGCCCTCTCGTTCGGGTGGTGCGAGCTGGCGCTGAACTTCCAGTTCCAGTGGGTCACGAACGGCGACCTGGGTGTGGGCCTGAACCTTCCGGCCAACTTCCAGCTCATCGTGTGGCCCGCGTTCATCACGTGGGGCCTGTTCTTCGCCGCGGGGGGCGACACCGCCGCCCTCGGCAAGATCGTCATCGCCGCGATCTTCGGGTCGGCGGCGGCCCTCGTCACCTTCGCGGCCGCCCCCGCCATCGCCGACCTCCCCGACTTCTGGGGGATCTCGCTGATGGTGGGCGTCATGGCGTTCGTGCTGGTGGCGATCCTCATCGCCGGTGACTGGTACTACGTCGCCGGAACCTTCCCGGCCTTCGCCGCCTGCTTCGGTTGGTGGGTGTCGACAGGCCTCGACAACTGGGCCACGAACGGCGGCGGCGTCGGCAGCGGGCTCGACTCGCTCGCGGCGCCCGCGACCGCCGGCGCCGGCGCGTTCGGGGGCGTTCTCTCCACACCGTTCGGATGGGTGTGGCTGAGCGCCGGCGTGACGCTGATCTGCGGCGCCGTCCTGGGGATCATCTCCTCCAAGGTGGCGTCCGTGATCACGCCGAAGCCCAGGGCGACCACCCAGGCGGCATAGTCCGCCCACCGCGCGCGGGGCCGCCCGTCGCGGCGGCCCCGCCGCCTTGCCCGGCACCCCCCGCGGTCCTACCCTTCGCATCGGGAGGCCGGAAGGAGGGAGCGTGCGCGCCGGCCAGGGCCAGTGGAACGGCGATCGGGCGTGGACGACGTCCTCCGGGGGCCTGTCCGAGGCCGCACTGGTGCGCGAGTGCCGCCTGCGGGGCGTCGACGTGACCCACTCGACGATCGCCGAGTGGCAGCAGCACGGCCTGTTCCCCCGGCCGCTTCGCACCCGCACCGGCGGGGAGGCACCCCGCCCCTACCACCCGGGGGCGCCGCTCCTCGCCGAGCTCGTCGCCCGCCTGCTCGCCCGCGCGCACACCCCGCCGCAGATCGCCGCGTTCCTCTCCCAGCTGCGCGCCACCGCCGCCGGCGCGTCGCCCGACCTGCAGGAAGGCGACTTCTACCGGCGCGCCGG
>JBFLWO010000449.1:0-2373 GCA_040757755.1 Actinomycetota bacterium | reverse complement strand
CGCGGCACGAAGCCGCCGCGCTCCGCCGGCGGGCCGTCGCCGAAGTCCCCGAGGGCGAACTCGGTGATCGTGTCCTGGCCGCGGGCGCGGCACAGGACCCGCTCCACGTTGCGCACCCGGATCGTGGCCTGCAGCTGGCCGGCGTCGGTGAAGAACCGGACGAGGAACTGCCAGTTCGATCCCGGCGTGCCGGGCGCGAGCTGGCAGAAGCCCTTGACCGTGGCGCGGCCCGCGACGCCGATCGTCGCGGGGAGGCCCACGCCGGACACGTTGACCCGGGGCAGCGGCCCGAACGGCGTCTGGAAGACCTCCGGCTGCGAGTCGTCGCCGGGCGCCAGCCCGAGCGTCCCCAGGATGAGGACGTCGTCGTCCTTCGGCGCCGGCACGGTCACGCGCCGCGTCGTGACGACCCGGACCTTGCGTCCGTTGCGCGTCACGACGCGGGTGATGCGCCGGGTGACCGTCGTGGTCGCCGGGTCCTCGCCGCCGCTGTAGGCGTCGCTGCCGTCCCCCGGCGTCCAGATGAACACGTCGTCGCCGAGCCCGCCGAGGGCGTTGTCGAAGGCGGGGAACGCGGCGACGTCGCTTCCGGCCTCGGTGCCCCCCACCATGACGTCGTCGCCGGGACCCGCGATCAGGAAGTCCGGGCCGAGCCGGCCGATGAGCAGGTCGTCCTTCTGGCCGCCGCCGAGCACGTCGGACTTGCGGAGGGACTGGTCGCTCGCCGGGAACGCGGGTGGCTGGACGTTGACGTCGGCGGTGCTGTCGTCGTCGGCGCCGACGAGGAGCAGCGGGGTCTTCGCGGCGCCGCCGCCCTGGATGGCGGCCGCGGCGACGCCGGCGCCGGCGAGCCCCGCGCAGAGGGCGGTCGCGGCGAGCCACGGGTGGGGGCGGCGACGGGGCGTCATGGCGCATCCTCCTCGGTGATGCGGCGCGGAGCGCCGCCGCGCGGCGGGCCCCGTCCGGTGAGTGGCTCGTGTGGGGCGGCAGGCTAGGGTGCCGGGCCGGGCGCGGTCAACCCGCCGGACCGTGCGTCCCGGCCGCCGCGGCCGTCAACTCAGCACGCGCCGCGCCGAGGGGGAGGGGATGTCGCAACGTCGAGTGCTCGCCGCGTGCGCGACGGTCGCCGCCGTCGCCTGCATCGTCGTGGCCGTGGTCTACTGGGTGCTGCCCGGCGGCTCGCTGCCCGGGTTCTTCCCCGCCCAGCACGACGGTTCGCAGAACTACCACGTGCGGCACGGCGTCGGCGCGTTCATCGCCGGTCTCGCGCTGCTGCGCCTGGCGTGGTTCGCCGCGCGGTCCGAGCCCTCCACCCCGTAGGGCGGGGGCGGGTCAGCCGGCGCCGGCGGCCCGCAGCACCGACTCGATGAGCCCGGGGAAGCGGCGCTCGAGCTCGGCGCGGCGAAGCGACATGTACCTGCGGGTCCCCTCGTCGCGGTGGGCGACGACCCCGGCGCGCACCAGGGTCTTCAGATGGTGGGAGGCCGTGGACTTGGCGACGGGCAGCGCGATCTGGCCGCAGGCGAGCTCGCCGCCGTCGCAGCACCCGGCGAGCTGACGGACGATCTCCAGCCGCACCGGGTCGGACAGGGCCTGCAGCACGGTCACGAGGTCGACGGAGTCGAGGTCCGGAAACTCGTCGGGATCGGTCTCGCCACGCATTGTTTGACAGGCATCGAACATCTATGTACGGTGCCCATCGAACAATAGCCCGACGGCGTGGCGGCCGCCAACGCTCCCTGCATCCCGGAGCCCCCTCCCACAGGAGCTGATTCGTGTCCACACCGCAGTCGCCGTCGCTCGACGGCGGCGCCGGGCGGCTCAGCCGGCGCGCCTGGGGCGCGCTGCTGGTGCTGTGCGGCGCCATCTTCCTCGACGCCCTCGACGTCTCCATGATCGGCGTCGCCCTGCCGTCGATCCGATCCGACCTCGGCATGTCCACGAGCTCGCTGCAGTGGGTGGTGAGCGCGTACGTGCTGGGCTACGGCGGGTTCCTGCTCCTGGGGGGCCGCGCCGCGGACCTCCTCGGGCGGCGGCGCATGTTCCTCCTGTCCCTCGCCGTGTTCCTCGTGGCGTCCGGCCTCGGAGGCCTCGCGAACGACGGCTCGCTCCTCATCGCCACCAGGTTCGTGAAGGGCGTGAGCGCGGCATTCACGGCCCCGGCCGGCCTGTCGATCATCACCACGAGCTTCGCCGAGGGGCCGGCCCGCAACCGGGCCCTGTCCATCTACACGGCGACCGGCGCGACGGGCTTCTCGCTGGGGCTCGTCTTCGGTGGCCTGCTGACCGAGATCGGCTGGCGCTGGGTGTTCTTCCTGCCCGTGCCCGTGGCGCTCGTGACCCTCCTGGCGGCGGTCCGCCTGGTGCCCGACG
>JBFLWO010000448.1:0-2375 GCA_040757755.1 Actinomycetota bacterium | reverse complement strand
CGTCCGGCGGGCGGGAGCGGCCGGCGGCGGGCGGTCACCGTTCCTTCCGGCCGAAGCGGCGTCGCACCATGCGCTCCACGAGCAGCCCGGCGACGGCGCCGGCGACGAGCGACAGGATGATCAGCCAGATCAGCGAGGTGCGCGCCGTGAACACCACGAACGACACCTCGACGCGCTTGCGGTTCTCGAGGATGAAGGCGAGCACGAGGATCGCCACCACAACCAGCAGCCCGAGCGTGACGAGCTGCTTGCGCTGCCGGTCGTCCAGGCCGCCGGGGTCCTGACCGTCACCCCTGTGCTCGGGAGGACCGCTCGCCATCGGCCTACCCTACTTTCGCGAGCGCTCCCGAGAAAACGGTGCCGAGGCGCGCCATGCCCTCGGCGATGTCCTCCGGCGACACCCCGCTGTAGGCGAGGCGGAGGCTGCGCTCCCCGCCGACGAGGTAGCAGTCGCTGCCCTTCACGTACAGCACGCCCGCCTTCTCGGCCTCGGCGAACAGGGCGTCGGCGGAGAGGGGCTCGGGGAGCTCCACCCAGCAGAAGAAGCCGCCGTTGGGACGCGAGCAGGTGGTGTCGGCCGGGAAGTGCTCGAGCCCGGCGACCATCGCGTCGCGGCGGACGCGCAGGAGCTCGGTGACCTTGCGGATGTTCGGCTCGAGGTGGCCGCCGACGCAGACGCGGTGGATCGCGGCCTGCGCGAGCAGGGAGGGGGAGATGTAGGTGCGCGACGCGATCGCCGCCAGCTTCGTGCGCAGGTCCGCGGGGACCACGATGTAGCCGACGCGCAGGCCCGGCGCGACCGTCTTCGAGAACGACGAGGTGAACAGGACGCGGTCGGGGCCGCCGATGTCCACGAGGCGCGGCAGGGGCTCGCCCTCGAACCGCAGCTCCCCGTACGGGTCGTCCTCCAGGATCACGATGTCGTAGCGCTCCGCGACGTCGACGAGCGCCTTGCGCTTCTCGAGGCTCATCGTCGCGCCCGACGGGTTCTGGAACGTCGGGATCGTGTAGAGCATCCGCGGGGCGGCGCCGCCGGCGCACAGGCCCTCCAGCGCCTCGACGTCCAGGCCGTCCGCCTGCATCGGAATGGGCATGACCTGCATCCCGTGCAGCTTCAGCTGCAGGAGCGCCCGGTCGTAGGTGGGCGCCTCGACGGCGACCGTGTCACCGGTCTCGAGAAGCGTCTCGGCCAGAAACACGAAGCCCTGCAGGGAGCCGTTCGTGATGAACACGCGGTCCGCGGTGACGCCGTGCCGCGCGGCGAGAAGCTCGCGCAGCGGCGGGTAGCCCTCACCGGTGCCGTAGGACAGGATGCGGACCCCGTCCTCGGCCAGCGCCTCCTGGGTGCAGCGGGCCACGAGGTCCGCGGAGAGCGCCTCGGGGGCCGGTGCGCCTCGCGCGAAGGAGATGACCCGCGTCACGTCGGCGAGTCTACCAGCGAGACCGCGGCCCGCCCGGTCGCCGATCCCTTCTCCGAGGGCCGGTCGTCCCGGGCGGGCCGATGAGGTCAGGAGCGGGTGATCTCCACCGGGGTTCCGGGCTTCGCGATGCGGGCGATCCACGCCACGTCGCGCCGCGACGTGCGCACGCACCCGTTGCTCACCGCGCGCCCGAAGGCGCCCGCGTCACCCCAGCCGTGGATCGCGTGCACCCCCGGCCCGCCGAGGAACTCGTGGTACACGCGGCTGTACGCGGTCAGCACGATGATGTGGGGGCCCAGGTGCCCGTTCGACTTCACCGGGTCCGCGACGGCGAACAGCCCCGTGGACGTCGGCGTGTTCGGCGCGCCGACCGCGACCTTGATCGTCCGCGTCAGCTTCCCGTCGCGCCACACCTCCAGCACGCGCCGCGCGATGCTGACCCGGAACCGCAGTCCGGTGGAGGACAGGCGCACCGCGTCCGCCGGCACCCAGCCCATGTTCTGGTTCGGGCGGGTCGGCAGCTCCACCCGCACCCAGCGGCGCCCGCCGGGCTCGGTGTGCGCCCCCGTCACGAGCAGCACCTGGCGGCGGCGCGAGTACGCGGTGTAGTGCAGCACCTGCTCCTTCACCCGGGCGCGCGGGCTGGGGCCGGTGCGGGCCGCCACCGGGTACAGGATCTCCGCGACCCAGGCGCGTTCCTTCGTCGGCGCGCCGACCTCGTCGGCGACCGCCCCGGACGCGGGGGTCGCGAGCAGGGCGCCGAACGCCACCGCCGCCGCGGCAGCCGTCGACGCCGCCGTCCGGATCGGGGTGCGGACGCGGCCCACGGCGCCGCACGGAATCATGAGGGCAGCCTGTTCGTCAAGTCGCTCCACCACCTTCATGCCGTCGCGGACCCGCCGTTTGGCGGTTGTCCACGTTTCACCGGTCACCGGTCTATCGGCACCGCCGCCC
>JBFLWO010000447.1:0-2378 GCA_040757755.1 Actinomycetota bacterium | reverse complement strand
GACGCCGCCGGCGAGGAGCTCCCGCCGGAGCCCCTCCACGTCGGCGGCGTCGATCACCCGCGGCACCCCCGGTCCTATGTGGTCTCCATCGACGCGCGGGACGGCTTCACCCGCAGGAGCCGGGCGAGGGGCGCCGGCAGCCACCAGTTCCACCCCTTCAGGAGCTGCATCAGGCTCGGCACGAGCAGCGCCCGGATGAGGGTCGCGTCGATGATCACCCCGGCGGCCAGGCCGATCCCGAAGATCTTCACGTCCGCCCCCGGGGACAGCGACAGGACGAAGAACACGAGCATCAGGATCACGGCGGCGCTGGTGATGAGGCGGCCGATCGCGGCGAGCCCGTCCGTCACGGCCAGCGCCGTGGAGCCGCGCCGGTCGTACTCCTCCCGCACCCGGCTCAGCATGAACACCTCGTAGTCCATGGAGACGCCGTAGAGGAACGCGAACACCATGATCGGCACCCACGACGGGATCGACCCGGTGGCGTGGACGTTCCAGATCTCCATGGAGCCGTGCCCCTCCTGGAAGATGAACACCGCCACCCCCAGGGCCGCCGCCAGCGACACGAGGTTCAGGACCACGGCCTTGATCGGCAGGAGCACGGACCGGAACGCGCGCATCAGCAGGATGAACGTCAGCACGATGACGATCCCGAGGGCCAGCGGCGCGCTGGAGTAGACGGCCCGGATGAAGTCGCGCTCCTCGGGCGTGATCCCCCCGAGGGACACGCGGGCGCCGACGTCGCGGGCGGTCTCTGGCAGGAGCTCCTCCCGCAGCCGGGTGATGGTGTCGACCCCGCGCCCGCCGGACGCGTCGCCGGCGGTGAACGCCTCGATGAGGGTGATGCCGGGGCGGCTCCACCCCCGCGGCACCGCGGCGCCCACCACGCCCGGGTCGCCGGCCACTGCGGCGCGCACCGCCTCCACGTCGGCGGGGTCGTGGTCGCCCTCCACGGCGATCACGAGCGGCTTCATCACGCCGGGGGAGATCCCGGCGTCGCGCAGCGCCTCCCGCCCCTGGATCGCGTCACCCGCCCCGGGGCGGTTCGCGAGCACCGGCTCGCCGAGGTCCACGGACAGGGCGGGGACCACGAGCGCCGCGGTCGCCGCCAACCCGATGACGGCGGTGGCGAGTGGCCGGCGCATCACGAGCCGCGACCAGCGGCGCCACAGGCCGGGGCCGCCGTTGCCCTCGGTGAGCCGCTTCGGCAGCACCCGCAGGGAGTTGACGCGGTGGCCGAGGATGGAGAGGAGCGCGGGCAGGAGCGTGATGGCGGCGGCGGCCGCCGTCATCGGGATGATCATGCCGCCCACGCCGAGGGACGCGATGAACGGCACCGGGATCGCGACGAGCGCGAGGAGCCCGATCGCGACGGTGGACCCCGACACCACCACCGCGCGCCCCGCGTGGGCCATGGTCTCCTCCACCGCGTCCGTCACGGTGCGGCCCGCCCGCAGCTCGTCCCGGAAGCGGAACAGGATGAGCAGGCAGTAGTCGACGGCGATGCCCAGGCCGAGCAGCGCGATGAGGAACTCCAGGATGAGCGACACGTCCGTGAGGTACGTGAGCCCCAGGACGAGGGTGAAGCTGAACAGGATCGACGCGACCGCGGTGGCGAGCGGCAGCAGCACGGCGGGGAGCGTCCCGAAGACGATGAGCAGCACGACGATGGTGAGGACGCCGCCGATGACCGCCTCGGTGAGCACGCTGGGGCCGCTGTTCGCGCTGTCCCCCGCGGCGGCCAGCTCGATCGCGTCACGCCCGGTGAGGTGCGCGGTCACGCCGGGCGGGGCGGCGTCCTGCAGGGCGGCGCGCGTCGCCTTCACGGTGGGCGGCCCCTCGAAGCCCGCCTCCCCCGCCGGGACGATCGTGGCGAACATGGTGCGCCGGTCCTTCGACAGGTAGGCGTCGCTGCCGGTCGTGAACCAGGAGGCGACCCGGGAGCCCGGGTTCTCGGCGGCGGCCTTCGCGATCGCGCCCTCCACCCCGGGGACCGTCGTGATGTCGCGGTCGGACTGCAGCACCGCGACGAGCGACGCGTTGCGCCCGTTGCCGAACTGCTCGTGGATCCGCTTGTTCGTCTCGTACGCGGAGTAGCCGGGCACGGAGAACCGCTGGGTGAAGCGGTCCGCGGCCTGGCCCGCGGTGAACATGCCGATCACGGCGATGACGAGCCACGCGGCGACCACCAGGCGCCGATGACGGACGACTGCGCGCGCGAGGGTTCTCACACTCGCCTCCCGGGGGCGTGGGACGGGGCAACGGGCGGCCGGACGGACCGGGCCGGCGGGAAGGATGACAGCGCCGCGGGGGGCCGGACGGGCGTCCGGCGGATCCCTAACCGACGCGTAACCGGGTCAGCGCCGGGCGCCGCCGAC
>JBFLWO010000446.1:0-2380 GCA_040757755.1 Actinomycetota bacterium | reverse complement strand
AGAGGCCGCCGAACACGAACGGGAACGCCCCTTGCGACGTGCCGAGGGCGCCGGACAGGACGGACGCGCCGCCCACGACGGTGAACACGATGGGGACGAGCCACGCGCCGAGGCCGCCGACGAGGCCGCCGACGACTGTCGCGACGATCCCGAGCGGAACCGCCGCGAAGTACTTGCCGGAACCGTCCGGGCACGGCCGGGCCGACAGGTACGGGCCCCCGCTCGCGCAGGTGCCGATCTCCATGAGGTTGTACAGCCCCCACGCGAACGCGGCGGCGCCGGCCAGGAGCACGGCGACGCCGGCGAGGCGCCATGGAGTGATCCGTCGTGCCGCGGTGCCGCCGATCACGGGCGGGAGACTAGTCGCCCCGGTCGGACGTCCGCACGCGCGGGCGGTGGCGTCCGAGACGGTCGCTACCGTGGCATGCCCGTCACGATCGACGGTCTGCGCGCGGAGGAGGGCGACGTGCCGCTTCGGATCCTGCATACGGCCGATTGGCACGTGGGCCGGGCGATCGCCCGCCGGCCGCGCCTGGACGAGCACCGGGCGGTGCTCGCCGAGATCGCGGCGGTGGCGCGCGCCGAGGAGGTGGACGTCGCGGTCGTCGCCGGGGACGTGTTCGACCAGCAGAACCCGGGGGCCGAGGCGGAGCGGGTCGTCTACGACGCCCTCGCGGACCTGCGCGACGCGGCGCGTCACGTGGTCGTCGTCGCCGGCAACCACGACTCGCCGGCGCGGTGGCAGGCGCTTCGGCGCCTGGCGGACGGGGTCGCGATCGTCGCCCGCCCCGACGAGGACGTGGCGCGCCGCGTTATCCCGGTGACCGGCGCGGACGGCACGCGCGCCACGCTCCTGTGCCTGCCGTGGGTGCCGGAGCATCGCTTCCTCACGGCGGAGGACGTGGGCCGGCCCGAGGACGGGTCGCACCCCGCGTGCTCCCGCTACGTCGCCGCCGCGGTGCGCGACCTCGTCGCGGCGGCGGGCACCGACCCCGGGGCCCTCGTCCTGGCCGCCCACCTGTTCGCCGCCGACGCGGAAGTCGGCGGCGGTGAGCGCCCCGTGACGATCGGCGGGGCGTACACCGTGAGGGCGGACGCGTTCCCGCCGGAGCTCGCGTACGTGGCGCTCGGGCACATCCACCGCTCCCAGCCGGTGGGGGGCGACACCGTGCGCTACGCGGGATCGCCGCTGCAGCTCGACTTCTCCGAACGGGACGACCGCAAGCACGTCCTCGTCGTCGACGTCGGCGACGGGCCGGCGCGCGTCCGGGCGGTGCCGCTGGAGCACGGCGTGCGGCTGCACCGCTTGGCGGGCCGGCTCGCCGACATCGAGCGTCTGGCACGCGAGGGGGCCCTGCCGGTCGGGCATGTGCAGGTGCTCCTGGAGTGCGACGGGCCGGAGCCGGGCCTGGGCGACCGGGTCCGCGACCTCGTCCCCGGGTGCGTCGAGGTGCGCCTCGTCCACTCCGAGGCGCGTGACGACGGCGCCCCGCCGAGCCTCGCGGGCCTGTCCCCGCGGGAGATGTTCGCCCGCTACCTGGTGGAGCGGGCGGGCTTCGACGCGGCCGACCCGGCGCTCCTCGACCGCTTCGAGCGCCTCCTCGAGGAGGACGACGGGGAGGAGGGTGACGCCGCGGAGGACGTCGCCGCGTGAGGCCGCTCAGCGTCTCGATCGAGGGCTTCACCGCCTTCCGCGAGCGGCAGGTGATCGACCTGGCGGACCTCGAGCTCTTCTGCATCACGGGCCCGACCGGGGCCGGCAAGACCACGATCTTCGACGCGATCGCGTTCGCGCTCTACGGGCGGGCGCCGCGGGTGGAGGGCCAGGTGCGGCGGCTCGTGGCCTCCGGCCGGAACGAGGCGTCGGTGGAGCTCGTGTTCCGCGCCGCCGGCGCGACGCACCGGGTGGCGCGGTCGATCCGGCGGTCCGCGTCGGGCGCGGCGGGCCACCGGGCCCTGCTGCAGGACCTCGTGGACGGGGAGTGGCGTGCGGCGGCGAGCGGCCCGGATGCCGTGACCCGCTGCTGCGAGGCGATCACGGGGCTCGACTTCGCCGCGTTCCGGCGCGCGGTGATGCTGCCCCAGGGGGAGTTCGCCGAGTTCCTCGCGGGCCGCCCGGCGGAGCGCCGGGCGATCATGACGCGCCTGCTGGACCTGGGTCGGTTCGAGGAGGCGGGGCGGCGGGCGCGGGAGCGCGCCCGCGGGCTGGCGGCCACGGCGGAGTCGTTGCGCGGCACGGTGGAGGCGCAGCTCGCCGACGCCACGGCGCGCACTGTCGCCGCGGCGCGGCGCACGCACCGGCGCGCGTCGCAGCGGGCGGCGCAGCTCGCCGCGGCCGTCGAGGCGGGGCGGGCCCACGCCGACTGGGCGGGGGAGCTGG
>JBFLWO010000445.1:0-2391 GCA_040757755.1 Actinomycetota bacterium | reverse complement strand
CGCGGACAGAACTGGAAGCCGGCCTGCCGCCGGCACTCGTCGAGGGCGTCCTCGAGCGGGCGGGCCAGCTTGTACGGCCGTTCGCTCGTCATGACGTCCCAGGCGTCGGCGAGGGCGAGGATCCGGGCGCCCTGCGAGATCGCCGGGCCGCGCAGGCCGTCCGGGTAGCCGCCGCCGTCGATGCGCTCGTGGTGGTGGCGGATCCAGTCCTCCTGCTCCACCGAGACGATCCCCGCCACGATCCCCGCCCCGAGCGCCGCATGCTGCCGCACCTGGGCGAACTCCTCGTCGGTGAGGGGACCCGCCTTGCGCAGGATCGCGTCCGGGACGCCGATCTTGCCGACGTCGTGGATCAGCGCGGCCTCGTGCAGCGACGCGACCTGCTCGGCGTTCCACCCGAGGGCGGTCGCCACGCGCACCGCGATCTCCGCGACCCTCTCGGAGTGGCGCTGCGTGGAGGGGTCGCGGGCGTCGACGGCCCGCGCCAGCAGGCGGATGCCGTTCAGGACCTGGAGGCGCTCCAGGCGGCGCGCATGCTCCTCCCCCGACAGCGGGGCCTCCGTCTCACGCGAGTACACGCAGACCATGTTGCGTCCGCGGTGCTTCGCCCAGTAGAGGGCGCCGTCGGCGAGGCGGACGAGGTCCGGGGCGTCCGCGGCGTCGTCCAGGGCGCAGACGCCGGCCGAGATCGTGAGGCGCTCCACCTCCGGGAACCGTGTCTCCGCGATCCGCCGGCGCACCCGCTCGGCGGCCTCGTACGCGCCGGCCGCGTCGGCCCCCGGCAGGATCCACGCGAACTCCTCGCCGCCGATGCGCGCGACCAGGTCCCCGGGGCGGGCCTCGTTCCTCAGATGCTGGGCGACGTCCAGGATGACGCGGTCCCCCGCCTGATGGCCCCACGTGTCGTTGATCCGCTTGAAGCGGTCGATGTCGATGACGACGAGGCTCACGGCGCCGTCGCCCCCGCGGGCCCGCGCCACCTCGGCGGCGAGCCGCTCCTGGAACGCCCGGTGGTTCGCGAGGCCGGTCAGCGGGTCGGACAGCGCCAGGGCGAGGAGCCGCGCCCGGTCCGCGGCGTTCGAGATCGCCACGCCGAGGAGCTCGGCGAAGTCCGCGAGGTCGTCCTCCGCCCGGTCGGCGAACGCGCGGCTGCGCAGTGACGACGCGAGCACGACCCCCCACGGCACGCCCCGCGCGAGGATCGGCGCGGCGACGCTGCAGCGGAACCCCGCGGCCCGGGCGATCGCCGCGACCGGCTCCCCCTCCAGCGCGTCGTAGTCGTCGACCCGCGCGGGGCGCGCGGTCTCGTGCACGAGGGCCGCCGCCCCCCGCCCCGTCAGCGGGAACGTGGCGTCGACGCGCGTCCCGGGCCCCCACCAGCCGACCGGAACCCCGCACTCCTCGTCGAAGCGCACCACGAGCCCCGCCTCGACGCGCAGGAGGCCCGCGACCTCCTTCGCCGCCAGGTCGAACACCGCCGACGGGTCCGACTCGGTCGCGACGGCGGTCGCGACGCGGCGCAGCGCGCCCTGCTCCGCGAGCATCCTCGCCCGCACCTCCGACCGCCGCAGCTCCCGCTCCACGCGACGCCGCTCCGTGAGGTCGTGGATGATCCCGGTGAACATCCGCTTCCCCCGCACCCGCATCTCCCCGACCGAGAGGTGGATCGGGAAGGTGCTGCCGTCGCGCCGCATCGCCACGACGTCTCGCCCCCGGCCGATCACCCGGCTCCGGCCGGTGGCGAGGAAGCGCCGCACGTAGTCCTGATGCTGCGACCGGTACGGCTCCGGCATGAGGACCGCGACGTTCCGGGTGCGCAGCTCGGCCTCCGTCCAGCCGAACATCCGCTCCACCGCGGGGTTCGCCGACAGGATCGTGCCGTTCTCGTCGATCGTCACGATCCCGTCGACGGCCGTCTCGACGATCGAGCGGTAGCGCTCCTCGGTCTCGTCGAGCTGCGCCACGAGATCAGGCTTGTCCACCTGCACCAGCGTCCCCCTTGCGACGCCGAGGCCGATCGCCGCGAGGGACGCGGCCTGCGGCTCAACTGGCGGGACTCTGCCCTTCGACCGGCGCGGTTCGCGAGGCCGCCAGGCCACTTCTTACAGCGATACCGGCACCTCCCCGGCGCGCGGGAAATGCGCCAGTCGCGGGGACGCCGGCGCCGCGGGGACGGATGCCCCGGATGGGGGCCGCGGCCTCGCCACGACCCGGGCGTGCGCCGAACCGACAATCAAGGGAGATGGACTGCCGGCCCGGCGCACGGCCCCACGTCCGCTCGGTCCCCACCGGAGCGGACGCGCCGTCCGCTCGTGACCGGCGGACGGTGGTGGCCGCCTCTGCGGCCACGCCCCGAAGAACGACCGCGGGGGCGGCGCCCGGCACCCTCGC
>JBFLWO010000444.1:0-2397 GCA_040757755.1 Actinomycetota bacterium | reverse complement strand
CGTCGCCCCCCCTCCGGACGAGAGGGACCAGCGCACGGTGGTCAGGATCGTCCTCGGCGTGACCGGCGCGAGCGGCGCCGCCTACGCCGGCCACGCCCTGAGAGCGCTCACCCGCAGCGGCGTCGACGTCGGCCTGTGTGTCAGCGATGCGGGATGCCAGGTGATCGGGCACGAGGTGCTCGGGATGCCGGAGCTGCCGGGACCCGCCCGGCGCGACGAGGTCCTGACGGGCTTCCTCGGCCGGTACGCGAACGCGGGCGGGCACGTGGAGGTCCTCGACCCGGGGGACCTGTCGTGCCGGTTCGCGTCGGGGTCGTCGGGGGCGCAGGCCGCGCTGCTGGCGCCCTGCTCGATGTCGACCCTGGCGAACGTGGCGCACGGCACCGGGTCGAGCCTCATCCACCGCGCCGCCGACGTGATGCTGAAGGAGCGCCGGCCGCTGGTGGTGGTGCCGCGGGAGACGCCGCTCAGCGCCATCCATCTCGAGAACATGCTCGCCCTGACCCGCGCCGGGGCCGTGGTCCTTCCCGCCATGCCGGCCCTGTACACGCGGCCCGCGACGGTGGAGGACATGGTCGACTTCGTGGTGTCCCGGGCCCTCGACCACCTTGGTGTGGCGAACGCGCTCGCTCCGCGGTGGGGCGCGACGCACGGGGTTCACGCGTGACGCGGGAGGCGGACGGGGCCCCGGTCGACCCCGGGGTGGTCGCCGGACGGCTCGCACCGGACGGCGTGCGGCAGATGTTCGACCGCATCGCCCCCCGCTACGACCTCCTCAACCGGCTGATGACGATGGGGCTCGACCGGCGCTGGCGGGCCCTCGCCGCGGACCTTTCGGAGGCGCGCCCGGGCCACAGGGTGCTCGACTCGTGCACCGGCACCGGCAACCTTGCGTTGGAGCTCGCGTCCCGCGTGGGGCCCGAGGGCGAGGTGGTGGCGCTCGACTTCTCGGAGGAGATGCTGCGCCACGCCCGGGAGAAGCTCGACTCGGCGCGCGCCCCGATGCAGTTCATCGCCGGTGACGCCCTCGCGCTTCCGTTCCCCGACGATGCGTTCGACGCCGCGACCGTCGCGTTCGGCGTGCGGAACCTCGACGACCTGGACCGGGGCCTGGCGGAGATGGCCCGCGTGGTGCGGCCCGGCGGCCGCGTGGTGATCCTCGAGATCACCACCCCGCAGCGGCTGCGGCCGTTCTACGCCTTCTGGTTCGACCGGGTCGTGCCGCAGCTCGGGCGTCTCGTCGCCCGGGACCGCGCCGCGTACACGTACCTGCCGGCGTCGGTGCGGCGGTTCCCGGCGGCGCCGGAGCTCGCGCGGCGGATGGAGGCGGCCGGCCTGGCGGAGGTCGAGTGGCGGGGCCTGTGCGCCGGCATGGTCGTGATGCATCACGGGCGGGTGCCGGCATAGCCACCGCGGCCCTCAGGAGCAGCCTGACGCAGCCGTTCGTGCCGTGGCTCGCGGCGTGCGAGCGGCGGCTGGCGGAGTCGGTGGCGGGCCACGTCCCCGGGGTCAGCGTGCCGGCGCAGGAGACCCTCGCGGCGGGCGGCAAGCGCGTGCGCCCCCTTCTTCTCTTCTGCGCGGCACCGCGGTCGCGGGAGGCGGGCGACGATCTGGTGTGCGCCGCCACCGCGGTGGAGCTCGTGCACATGGCGACCCTCGTGCACGACGACCTGATCGACGGGGCCGCGCTGCGGCGCGGCCGGCCGACGGTGGCGCAGGAGCGCGGCTCCGAGGTGGCGATCCGGGTCGGGGACTTCCTCTTCGCCCGCGCGTTCGCCGAGCTGACCCGGGCGGGGCGCCCCGCCGCCGTGCAGGCGCTCGCCGCGGCGGCCCTCGACCTGTCTCAGGGCGAGATGGATCAGCAGCGCGCCGCGCACGACCTGCAGCTGGCCGAGGAGGCGTACCTCGCGCGGGTGCGCCGCAAGACGGCGTCGCTCTTCTCGGTGGCGTGCCGCCTGGGGGCCCTGGTCGGCGGGGCGGGCGTCGAGACGCAGGAGCGCGTCGCCGCGTACGGCGAGGCGGTGGGCGTGGCGTTCCAGATCTTCGACGACATCCTCGACATCGGGGGCGCGCCCGCCGCGACCGGCAAGGCGCGGGGCACCGA
The DNA here is from genome assembly GCA_040757755.1 of Actinomycetota bacterium. Classification (GTDB taxonomy): domain Bacteria; phylum Actinomycetota; class Thermoleophilia; order Miltoncostaeales; family Miltoncostaeaceae; genus JBFLWO01. The sequence goes on along the minus strand of JBFLWO010000444.1, from coordinate 293 downwards.
CCTTCGCGGCGGCACCGTGACCCTCCCCGTGATCCGCGCGCTGCGCATCGAGCCCGGGCTGGCGCGGGACGTCCACGCCGCCGGCTGCGGTGCGGCGGGGCCGGACGAGGTGGAGGCGCTGTGCGCCCGCCTCGCCACGCACCCGGGGATGGTGAGCGCCCGGGAGACCGCCCTCGGCTTCGTGGCGTCGGCGCGCGTCGCCCTGGACGGCCCCCTCGACGGCATCGACCCGGAGCCGCTTCTCGAGATCGCCGACGGCGTCGTGGACCGGTACGGGTGACGCGCGACGATCT
>JBFLWO010000443.1:0-2414 GCA_040757755.1 Actinomycetota bacterium | reverse complement strand
GGCGCCCCCGGTCTCGCCCCGGTGCCATATGGGGCCCTTCCGGTTTTAGTGGGGAGAGCGGGTTCGGATCCGGGGCGCCGGGGGGCGGGTTGCGGGCCAGTTGACGCCGCCGGCGTGCAGGAGGATCCGCAGCCGGTAGTTCGGGAAGCTGCGGAAGCCGTGGCCGGCGCGTTTCACCTTCTTGATGAGGAGGTTGAGGCCTTCGGTGGGGCCGTTTGAGGCGCCGGTGGTGTGGTGGTTGAGGATCTCCGCTCGCCACCGGATGAGGGTCTTTGCGAGCGACGGGATCTCGGGGACGGGGTCTTGGCGGCAGCCGTGGATCGCCTTGTCGAGGAGGAGCTCGGCGTCTTTGGGGTCGTCGGTGAGGTACACGTCCCTGACGGATTCCTTCGCGAGCCACGCCCCGAGCACCTCATCCTGGGGGTCCCCGGCACGCACCCCGAGGAGCATTCGGTCGGTGCCCATCCCGTCGAGGCGGTCGGCGCCTTTCAGAAGGAGCTTGCGGATCCGATACAGCGGGTCGCGTTTGCGGCCGCGGTGGCCGAGCGTCGCGTTCTGGACGCGGCGGCGAACCTGGTCGAGTGTGCGGTTGGCGAGCCTGACGACATGGAACGGGTCGGCGACGCGGATCGCGTGGTCCAGCCGGCCGGTGAGGCCCGCCCGGTAGGACTCGGCGAGGTCCGTCGCGACGACCCTGACCTTCTGGAGCCACTCGGCGGCCCGCCCGTCAAGCCACGAGGCGAGAACCCGGCCGGTGTTTCCCTCCACCACGTCGATCACGACGCGTCGGGTGAGATCGACGAGGCCGGTGGCGTACAGGGTCGGGTGGTCCTTCGTGGCGGCAAGCCACGACGTCTCATCCACGCCGAGGCAGGTGACGGCACCGACCCTGTCCGGGTCGTCGACGAGCGGCTCGCCGTGCTCCCTGACGGCGGCCATCACCGTGTCCCGGCACACCCCAAGCTCCCGGGCCATCTGCGCCACCGGCCGGGCGTTCAGCCCGACCTGCAGGCAGCACTCGAGTGCCGCCCGGCGGGTGAGAAGACACCGCGCGGAGAACGCCGCAGACGTCTCCGTCCACGTCGCCAGCCCGCACAACCGCTCCTCACACCGCCACCGACGCTTCCACCACACAAGCCGCGCCGGGCGGCCGAACACCGCCAAGTCCCGGTACTCCACCCACATCCGATCATGCGCGGTCGCCACCACCCCGCACCCCGGACAGCCGACAGGCCCAGCGACCGTCTCGACGCGGATCACCACCTCCGCGTCGCCCTCCTCCACACCCAGCACCCGGAACCCATCCAGGCCGAGCAGCGCCTCCGCCAGACCGGTAGCGTCACCCATCGTCAGGGGCCTCCCTCGTCGTCGCAGCCGTCGAACAGCCGCAACGATGACCGGGGCCCCTGACGCCCCACACGCCGCTACCCGCTACCCCCGATCCCCACTCGGACCGGAAGACCCCCATATGGGGCGTGCGTGGTCCCCACGGCGCCGAAGCGGTGGAGGGTGGACGACGTGAGTGCGCGGCATGGTCGCGGCGATGCGATCCGCGGCTACCTCGAGCGCCAGAGCCACGCGGACCTGGTGGAGCTCCTCCTGGCGCATGCGCGTGAGGACGAGCGGTCTCGCGCCCATCTCACGCGCGGCACAGAAGGGCCCGCAACGCGGCGTGCTCAGCGCGCGGGTGGCCGCCCTTCCGCGGCGGGCCGCCCGACCCGCCCGCCCGGCGGACTCACTCCGGCAGGAGCGTCAGGGCGTCGCAGTGGCGTGGGCGGACGGCCGAGAAGTGCCTGCGGTCGAGCGTGGCGAGCGTCTCCACCCCGAGCCGCTCGCACGTCGCGACCACCGATGCGTCGACGATCCCGAGCGCGACGTCGGCGTAGCGCTCGACAAGCTCCGCGATGCGGGCCCAGTCGGCGGGCTCGACGGGCTCGATGATCATCTCACCGCGTCGCAGGGAGTCCACGAACGCCAGCTCCGCGACCGTGCCGATCCGGTCGGCGAGGAAATACGCGATCTCCGTAACGACCAGGGCCGGCACGACGAGGGGGCGCTGCGCCCCGGACAGCAGGGCGACGCATCGCGCATGGTTCCGGTCACGTGTCGCGGCCGCGGCGACGATGGGCCCGGCATCGACGACGAGCATCAGCGCCGACGACGGCGCACGGCACGATGGACGTGCTCGTCGACCCGCTCCGACGCGTCGGCCGGGCCACCCTCCCCCACCGCGAAGAAGGAGAGGGGCTCCCCCGGCGCCGCCGCCGCCGGCAGGTGGCGCTCGACGGCCTCCCGCACGACCTCGGCGACCGGAACGCCGCGACGGCGCGCCTCCAGGCGGAGGCGGGCGTCGAGGTCGTCGGGCAGCATCACCGTCGTTCGCCTCATGATGCGAGCATATCGCATCATCGACG
>JBFLWO010000442.1:0-2423 GCA_040757755.1 Actinomycetota bacterium | reverse complement strand
TGGTCGTCGCCGTGGCGGTGTCGTTCGCGCTGTTCGTGTCCGGCACGCCGCTTGCGACCGTCGCGGTGTTCGTCAGGGTGCCGACCTGGTCGCCGCGGGCGACGACGGTGACGGTGGCCGACGCGCCGCTCGCCATGTCGCCGAGCGCGCAGGTGACCGGTGCCGTGCCGGAGCAGCTGCCGGCCGACGCCGCCGACGACACGAACGTCGCCCCGGCGGGAAGGGTGTCGGTGACCGTCACGCCCGTCGCCGGGTTCGGCCCGTTGTTCGTGACCGTCATCGTGTAGGTGACGGTGGCGCCCTGCGTGATCTGCGCGGGGTTGCCCGCCTTCGTGATCGCCATGTCGGCGGGCTTCAGGGTCAGCGACACCTGCCCGCCGCCCAGGATCACCTGGGCCGGCACGAACGTGGTCTGGCCCTCAGACAGCGGGATGCTGTTGGAGACGGCGAGGACGTCGAGGCCGCCGAGGTTGCCGCGGAAGTGGTTGTGCCACGGGCCGCTGCTGATGTTCGCGTTCGTCAGGCCGGGGAACGCGGCGGTGCCGGCGGCGGTCAGCAGCAGGTCCCCGGACGGGCCGCCCTGGTCGACCACCTCGATGCCGGGCAGGAGGGTGGTGAGCCAGCCCGGGTTCGTGGGGGTCCCGTACACATCCGCGTCCCCATGCGACATCAGGCCGCCACCGGAGTTCACGAACGCGTCGATGGCGGCCGCGTTGCCGGCGACCGCCGCGATCTCGGCGCTGTCCATGTCGTTGCCCGCGCCGGTGCCGGCGATCCAGATGATCCGCGGCTTCGCCGCGCCGCTCTGCAGCTGGGCGAAGAAGTCGTTGATCGCCGCGGCGCCCTCGAAGTAGTTCACCGTCAGGCCGACCTTCGCCCCGGCGAGGCCGATCGCGGCGCCGGCGTCACCGCTGGTCGAGGTGCTGGCGGCGGAGCCGAGGGCGGCGATGCTGTTGTCGTTCGCGCGGGTGACCTTCGGCGACAGGTTCTCCAGGGACTTCTGGATGTAGAGCCAGCCGTCGACGAGGTCGCCGGTCGCCGTGTCGACGCGGCCGTGGTCGGTGAGGTCGTCGCCGCCGAGGATGACGGGGCCTCCGACGGACAGCGCGGATCCCGCGCCCGCGAGGGCGCCCGCGGTGACGCCGGCGACGAGCGCGCGTCGCAGGGTGCGTGCGTTCATGCGTCAACTCCTGAAGGGGGTGTGGAGTGGCCGCGATCCCGGGATGCGGGGACGCCAGGTTCTCCCCACCACGGCTGCGGCGACAACCCCCCGGAGGGATAGCTCGGGGGGCTTCACCCTCCCCGGAAGTCGAGTCGCGCGACGCCGGGCGGGCGCGGCGGCGGCACCGGCGGGCGGGGCCCGGGCCTTGATCTCTTCTTGATCCGACTGCCCGTGGATCCTTGACGGGCCGGGTCTACGGTCGGGGTGTCACGTTGGAGAGGAGGCCCCCGATGATGTTCGGATGGGATGGCGGGATGGGGACCGGCTGGTGGGTCCTCATGATCCTCGTGTGGGTGGTGCTGATCGCGCTGGTCGTGTGGGCGATCGCGCGGCTCTTCCCGACGCGCCCCGACGGTGAGCCGGGCCGCCCCGCGGACCGCGACACGCCGCAGGACATCCTGGACCGGCGCCTCGCCCGCGGCGAGATCGACGTGGACGAGTACGCGCGTCTCCGGGAGGCCCTGACCGGGGCGCAGGAAGCGAGGAGGTGATCGCGGTGACCCGTGCACGACTGGTGCCCCTGGTCGTCCTCGCCCTCGCGGTCGCCGCCCTCGGGGCGACGATCGCGGCGGCGGTGCGCGCCGGCGGCGACGCCACGGGGATGATGCGGTTCGGCCCCGGCGTGATGGGCGACGCTGGCGGCGGCCCGGTCCGCGACATGGACGCCGCGGCGCGCCGCGCCGGCGAGTTCGCGCAGCGCCTCGACCTGCGGGCCGGCGAGGTGATGCGGTTCGACAACCACTACTACGTGGAGCTCGTGGACGGAGACGGCCGGAACGCGACCGAGGTCCTCGTCGACCCCGACACCGGGTCGGTGGTGCTGGAGCCCGGCCCCGCCATGATGTGGAACACCCGCTACGGGATGATGGGCGACGCCGCGACCGGCCCCCGCGGGATGATGGGGATGATGGGTGACGCGACGACCGGCCCGTGGCGGGGCGGCACGTCCGGTGCGACGGTCACGGCCGCCCAGGCGCGCGCCGCCGCCACGCGGTGGCTGCGCGACGCCGACCCCGGCGTGACCGCCGGCGAGGCGGAGGCGTTCCCCGGCTACTACACCCTGCACACGCTGCGCGGCGGGCGGGTGGAGGGGATGCTGTCGGTGCACGCCGCGACCGGCGCGGTCTGGTACCACTGGTGGCACGGTGACCTCGTCGGGATGAGGGAGTGACGCGGGAGGACCTTCCGGGGCGGGCCGGCC
>JBFLWO010000441.1:0-2425 GCA_040757755.1 Actinomycetota bacterium | reverse complement strand
GGCGCCGCCGGGGTGGCGGGCGCGGGGTCGTCGTGGCCGCTCTCGATGGAGCGGCGGAAGTCGCGGATGCCCTTGCCGAGGCCGCGCGCCATCTCGGGGAGGCGCTTCGGCCCCAGCACGAGCAGCGCGATCACGAGGACGATCAGCACTTCGATGGGGGCGAGGTCGAACACGGCGCTCCGGGTGCGTGGGGCGGCTCGGTCTGGGGTTCTAGGTTAGCCCTCGGCGGCGTCCCCCGAATGTCCGGGGCCGACGCGGGGGGCGAAACGCCCCGCCGCGCCCGCCGGCCGGCCACCGTGCGGGCGTCGCGGATGGCAGCCGGCGGGAGCGCTGGTACCGTTTCCGGGAGTGCCTCCGGACGAGACCTTCGACGCCGTCGTGCGGCAGATGCGCGACGCGGTGATCGACAATGACCTGAAGCTGCTGCAGGCCGTCAACAAGCGGCTGGAGCTCGTGGCGCGGCTGCGGGCGTTCAAGGAGCGGAGCGGCGTCGCGTTCGTGGACCCGTCCCGCGAGGAGTGGATGCACCGCTACCTGCAGGGGGCGAACCGGGGGCCCCTGTCCGCGGACGGGCTCCGGGAGATCTACGAGCACGTCCTGGAGCTGACGAAGCGGGAGACTGCGCGGCGCGACGGCGCGGCGTAGCGGCGCCGCCGGGGGCGGCTACTGCATGAAGTCGTCGGGGCTCACGTTCTCGAGGAACTCCTTGAACTTCTCGACGACCTCCTCGGTGTCCTCGACCTCGTGCTCGAACTCGATGGCGCTCTCCTCGATGACCTTGTCGTCGGCGAAGATCGGCGCGTTGGAGCGCACGGCGAGGGCGATCGCGTCGGAGGGGCGGGAGTCGATCTCGATCTCGGACGAGTTCGACCGGAGGGTGATGAGGGCGTAGAACGTGTTGTCGCGCAGCTCCGTGACGGTGATGCGGGCGACCTGGGCGTTCAGCTCCCCGAGGATCTGGTTGAGGAGATCGTGGGTCATCGGGCGGGGCGTCTCGGTCCCCTGGAGTTTCATCAGGATGGCGGCGGCCTCGTTGTGGCCGATCCAGATCGGGAGGAACTTGTTCCCTGACACGGTCTTGAGCAGGACGATCGGCTGCTTGCCGACCATGTCGAAGCTCACCCCGTAGATGACCATCTCCTGCATCACGCCCTCCTCCGGTGCCGCGAGCGCAGGAACCTGGGGCCGATTATAGGCCCGCCCCGCGGGTCGCCGGGCGAATCCGGGATGGGGCCGCGCTTGCCCCGGGCAAGGCCCGGTTGCTAGCCTCTGCGGCCCGAGAGACGGGCGATTAGCTCAGTCGGTTAGAGCGCATCTCTGATAAGGATGAGGTCCCTGGTTCGAATCCAGGATCGCCCACTGCCCTCGACGCGCGGAGGGTGACGCCATGGCGTCGCCGGAGCCACGACCAAGCGGGTCGGAGCGAGGCGACGTCACCGTGGTCGTCCTTGACGACATGGCCATCGTCCGTGAGGGCGTGCGCCAGGTGTTGTCGGAGGCCCCGCACCTGACGCTGGTGGGCGCCGCGGCGCCCGACGACGCGGGGCTGGGCCTGGTGGCCGCGCAGCAGCCGGATGTGGTGGTGGCGGACGTGCGCGGCGGCGAGCGGCCCGATCTGGACCTCGTGCGGGCGATCGGGATGCGCCAGCCGGGCACGCGGGTCGTGCTGTTCACGGACCGCGCGGATCAGGACCTGCTGTGGGAGGCCCTGGAGGCGGGCGTGCGCGGCTACGTGCTGAAGGACGCGCCGCCGGAGGCCCTGGTGCGGGCGCTGCAGCAGGTGGTGGCGGGGGAGTCCTGGGTGGACGAGCGCCTGGCGCCGGACGTCCTGCGGCAGCTGCACCGGCCGCGCGCGGGGGGCGTCTTGAGCGAGCGGGAGCGCGAAATCCTCCAAATGCTGGCAGACGGGGCGTCGAACCGGGACGTGTCTGAGCGACTCGTGGTGAGCGTCGAGACCGTCAAGACCCACGTGAAGCACATCCTGTCCAAGCTGGAGGCGAAGCACCGCACCCAGGCCGTGGCGATCGGGTTGCGCCGCAACCTCATCCGGTAGGCGGCGGCTCCCGCGACGACGCCGGCCCCGGCTCACACCCGGCGCCCAGGGGCCCGCGCCACCTCTGGGTTGCAGGGCGGCAGGCGCCGGCGGGCGACCCCATGTGCGCTCAGGCCCTCTGCCCGGTCCCGGACGATCCGCGTGGCGTCGAGGATCGGGCGCCCGGTGCCGCACGGGAGAGGCTGTTCGGCAGGGAGCGGGGGGCGGCGAACATCGCCGGCGGCGACGGGCCGCGGGCGCGAGGCGAGCGGTTGCGGCCACGGCACCGGCAGCCGCCCAGCATGGCGCGTTTCACGTGAAGCACCCTGGGTTTGCGCCAGCGCTCAGCCGGTCCGCGCACAGGGAGGGCGCCACACGGTGCCTGCTCAGGCC
>JBFLWO010000440.1:0-2459 GCA_040757755.1 Actinomycetota bacterium | reverse complement strand
GGCGCACGACACAAGCGCTCCCCTCGAGACACTCCGCGGTCGCCGACTCCGGCGGGCGCAGCGCCGCGCGGTGCGCTCGCCGCGTTGGCCGCGGCTCATGCCGCGTGACGAGATGGGCCGGCCCGCGGTCATCCAGGACGCCGGTTCCCCGGCGGGCCGAGGGGCAAACCCGGCCGCCGCCCGGCACGCGGCGCCGCCCCGCCATGCGGGACCCGCCACGCCGCCGCGACCGCGTCACCGGCCCGGTCGCGGCGCACCGTCACGACTGCGGGGGCCGCGGCGGCTCGCGATCGCCGAACGCCATCCACACGCTCGTCCCGCGCCCCGGCTCCGCCGTGATCCGCACGTCCCGGGCGAGGGTGGCGATGAGCTTCAGGCCGAGCCCGAGGCCGGGGCCGGTGCGTTCCACCTCCGGGGTGATGCCGCGGCCGTCGTCGCGCACCAGCACGAGCACCGCCCCGCTGTCCACCCACGCCTGCACGTCCATCCTGCCCTGCCGCCGCCCGACGTAGGCGTGGAGCACTACGTTGGTGCACGCCTCCGTCACGGCGAGCTTCAGGTCCTCGATCTGCTCCTCCTCCAGGCCCACCGCGAGCGCCACCCCCGTCAGGGCCTGGCGCACCACGGTGAGGTTCTCGGCGCGCGCCGGGATCGACAGGCGCACCGGCGCGCCGTTCACCCGGTCCGTCACGGCTCCCCCTCCTCCGCCACGCGCCGCAGGGTCTCGAGCGCCCGGGAGATGAGGCGCGACACGTGCATCTGGGAGATGCCGAGCCGTTCTGCGATCTCGGATTGGATGAGCCCCTCCTCGAAGCGCAGGTGAAGGATGACGCGCTCCCTGGACGGAAGATGGCGCATGCCCCGCTCGATCACGGTCCTCCCCTCCGCCCGCTCGTACCCGGGCTCCTCCGTCGCGATGTCGGTGGCGCTGCCCTCCTCCTCCGTCCAGGGCGTCACCGACAGGGACTGCGGGCGGTACGCCCCGTGCGCCGCGATCGCGTCGAGGACCTGCTCGTCGCTGAGGTGCGCCTCGGCGGCGATCTCCGACACCCCCGGGGTGCGCCCCAGGCGGCCGGTGAGCGCCTCCACCGCCGCCGTGACCCGCGCGTAGTCGTCCTTCAGTCCGCGCGGCACCCGCATCGCCCACGCCCGGTCGCGGAAGTGGCGGCGCAGCTCCCCCAGGATCGTGGGGGCCGCGAACGACCGGAAGTCCGCGCCTTTCGACGGGTCGAACCGGTCGACAGCGTTGATCAACCCCACGATCGCCACCTGCTCGAGGTCGTCGAGGGGCTCGCCGCGGTTCGCGTACCGGCGGGCCAGGGCCCGGGCGAGGCCGAGGTGGGCGATGATCGCGGCCTCGCGATCGTTTCGTGCTCCCGCCGCCGCGGGCCCCTGCGGCTGGGAGGGCGAGGACACGTCGTCGTCCGTACCCGCGGGCCGCGGTCGGGAAACCCCGTCAGGGGTCGGCGCGAAGCGCCGGCTCCGGCAGGTCGCCGGCGCGGGGGAACCGGTCGGCGAGCCCGGTGAGGTCGAGGACCCGGGTCACGGCGTGGGACGGGGCCAGGAGCGCGACCGTGCCGCCGGCCTGCTCGTCGATCTCGACGAGGAGGCGCACCCCGGTCGAGTCGATGAAGCCGAGGCGGGACAGGTCGAGAACCAGGCGGCCGGGGTGACGGCCGAGCCGTGCCACGGCGTCGCGCAGGACGGGCACGCCGGCCAGGTCGAGCTCCCCCGCGACGCGCACCACCCAGTCGCCGCCCTGCTCCTCGGCGACGACGTCGACACCGGCACCGCGGTACGTGAATCCCTCCACCGGCCGACAGTAGCACTCGCCTCCGTGCCACCCGGCAGGGATGTCGCGGCGCTACGCGGCGAGCCTCCGGGCGAGGCGCTCCGCCTGCACCTCCAGCCACCCGTCGAACGGCCAGGACCGCTCCGCAAGCCGCAGGTCCAGGTCGCGGAGCCCCCTCTGGGCTCTGTCGATCACCGGTCCCGGCACGCCGTCGCGGCCGAGGCGGGTGACGACGCCGTCGAGGGGCTCATGCCACAGCCGCCCGGTGGCGGCGGCGAGCTCCACGTCGAAGTGCACGAACGAGAGGCGTCCGCGGCCGCGGTCCTCCACCGGCAGCGCCGACTCGAGCCGCAGCAGCCCGAGGCGGCCGTAGGACGGCACGACCGCGGTCGCGACCCACGTCTCGCCCGCGCACACCGACAGCTCGGCGTCGCCGACGCGCTCCACCGTGTGCGCGACCGGGTGGATGCGGCTCGCCCCCGGGAGGGTCACCCAGCACCAGCGCGCCGGGGATGCGTCGAGCACCACCACGGGCCATCGCGTCAGGACCGCACCGCCCCATGCGCGGCGCTCCATCACGGCGCCCCACGCGCGATGCGCCATCTCCATCTCCGGGTCCCCGTGCATCCCGCCGGCGGCGTCACGCCCCGCGGTCGCGTCCGGGGGC
>JBFLWO010000439.1:0-2472 GCA_040757755.1 Actinomycetota bacterium | reverse complement strand
CGGGGCATCGCCGCCGAGGCGGCCCGCGGCGCCGCCCTCGCCGGGCGCCTGCGCGGCCCCCTGCCCCCGTCCCGGGTCGACGCGATCCTGTGCGCCACGCCCCCCGCCACCGCATGCGCCGCCCTCGCCGCCGGGGCGGAGCCCGTCGCCCGCTGGTGGCGGGGATGGCGGGACGCGCGCCTCGCCATCAGCGGCACGGACCTCGTCGCCGCCGGCGTCGCCCCCGGACCCGCGATCGGCCACGGCCTGCGGGCGGCCCGGGCGGCGTTCCTCGACGGCGACGCGCCCGACCGCGCCGCCCAGCTGCGCGTCGCCCTCGCGGCCGCCGCATGACGCCGCGGGTCATCCCCGTCGCCGCCGACGGACCGGTGCGGGCGGCCTTCACGACCCGCGCCGGCGGGGTGAGCGACGGCGCCTGCAGGGGCCTGAACCTGGGGGCCGCCGTCGGCGACGACGACGCCCGCGTGAGGGAGAACCGCCGCCTGCTGTGCGCGCACCTCGGCGTGGCGGCGGAGCGCGTCACCATGGGCATGCAGGTGCACGGCGCGACGGTGCGCCGCGTCGCGGCCCCCACCCGCCCCGGCCGGTTCCTGGGTGGGCTCACCGGCTGGCCGGAGGGCGACGGCCTCGCCACCGCCACCCCCGGGCTGCCCCTCGTCGTCCTCGCCGCCGACTGCCTCCCGATCCTCCTGTGGGACCGTGACGGCACCACCGTCGGCGCCGTCCACGCGGGATGGCGCGGCCTCGTCGCCGGGGCGGTGGAGGCCGCCGTCGCCGCCACCGGCGACCCCGGGCGCGCCGCCGCCGCGATCGGACCCGCCATCGGGCCGTGCTGCTACCCGACGGGCGGGGAGGTGCGCGACGCGTTCGCGGTCCGCTTCGGCGACGCGGTGGTGCGCGGCCGGGCCGTCGACCTCGCCGCCGCCGCCCGCGTCGCGCTGCGCGCCGCGGGCGTCCCCGCCGCGCACGTCCGCGAGTACGGGGACTGCACCGCGTGCGACGCGGAGCGGTTCTTCTCGTACCGGCGCGACGGCGCCGGCACGGGGCGGCACGCCGGGGTCGTGTGGCTCGACGATGGGATACTCGCCGGGTGATCGACCCGGATCGGCTCAAGGATGCGCTCGCCGAGGCGCGCGAACGGCTCGACGAGGCGACCGTCGCGTCCGGACGGCCCCCCGGCAGCGTCGAGATCGTCGTCGCCGGCAAGTACGTCGCGGCCGAGGACGCCCCCGCCCTCGTCGCCGCCGGCGTGAGGGTGGTGGGCGAGAACCGCCTGCAGGACCTGATGGCGAAGCGCGCCGCCGTGGGCGACGCACTGACCTTCGACTTCATCGGCCACCTGCAGCGGCGCAAGGTGCGCAGCGTGCTGTCGGAGGTGCGGCTCATCCACTCCCTCGACTCCGTCGCGCTCGCCCGCGAGATCGCGGCGCGGGCGGAAGGTCCGACGCGGGTTCTCGTCGAAGTGAACGTCGGTGGGGAGAACACCAAACCTGGTATCGTCCCGGCCGATCTGCACGCCTTCGTGCAGGAGATTTCCGGCCTCTCGGCCCTCGTGCTCGGCGGGCTGATGGGCATGCCCCCGCCACAGAGCGACCCGGAACGAAGCCGACCGTATTTCGCCGCCTTGCGAACCATGCTCGACGATCTCGCCGCCGACTGGAGCGGGCGCCACGACTTCCGTGACCTGTCCATGGGCACCAGCCAGGACTACCTGGTCGCCGCCCGGGAGGGCGCCACGATCGTGCGCGTGGGACGCGGCGTCATCGACCGCGCGAGGATGTCCTGATGGCTCTCGGTGACCTCTGGCACAAGACCCTCGTCTACTTCGGCATGGCCGACGACGAGGAGGACTTCGACGACTTCGAGGAGGACCGCGCCCGCACCCGCGGCGCGGAGCGCGACCTGGAGGAGAGCTACCGGGACCGGCCGAACGTCCGGCGCCTGGGCCCGCGGCGGCGCGGCGAGGACTTCGACGACATCTTCTCCGACGACGCCCCCATCGGCTCCGGTGCCCGCTCCGCCCCCATCCGGGCGGTGGAGCCCGTGAAGCGCACCCCCTCCGAGGTGCACCTCGTGGTGCCGAAGACGTTCAACGACGCGCAGCAGATCGCCGACAAGTTCAAGGGCACCGTCCCGGTCATCGTCAACCTTCAGGGCGCCGAGACCGACCTCGCGAAGCGACTCATCGACTTCTCCAGCGGGCTCACCTACGCCCTAGACGGCGGCATGCAGCGCGTCGCCGACAAGGTGTTCCTGCTCACCCCGCGCGACGTGGAGGTGTCGGCGGAGGAGCGGGCCCGGCTGATGGAGCGCGGCTTCTTCAACCAGTACTAGCGGGACCCCACCCGCCCCGGAGCGCCGTGACGATCCTCCGCCGTCCACCGTCCCGCTGCCTGCGCCCGACGGGGCCCCGCCCGTGAGCGCGTGGCCCGCGACCGTCGGGCTGCTCGGATGCGGGGCGATGGGGCGGGC
>JBFLWO010000438.1:0-2472 GCA_040757755.1 Actinomycetota bacterium | reverse complement strand
CGAGCTGGCGGAGCGCGTCGACGCCCGGGCCACCGCCCTGGGGGACGGGCGGCGCCTCGTGATGATCTCCGGCGCGAACGACCTCGAGACCCTCGTCAGCTACCTCGCGGCGCTGCGCGGCGGCCACGTCGCGTGGCTCGTGCCCGACGCCGGTGGTCCCTGCGCCGCATCCCTCATGGCGGCGGTGGAGCCGGACGTCGTCGTGACGGGCACCGGTCCCGGCGTGTCGATCGAGGAGCGGCACGACGGGTCGCGCCACGACCTCCACCCCGATCTCGCGCTCCTCATGTGCACGTCCGGCTCCACGGGGGCGCCGCGCCTCGTGCGCCTCTCCCACGGCAACCTGCAGGCGAACGCGGAGTCGATCGCCCGGTACCTGGAGATCACCGACGCGGAGCGCGCCGTCACGTCCCTGCCGCTGCACTACTGCTACGGCCTGTCGGTCGTGCACTCCCACCTTCTGCGCGGCGCCGGGCTGCTCCTGACCGACCGCTCCGTGACCGACGAGGGGTTCTGGTCGCTCCTGCGCGAGCACGGCGGCACGAGCTTCGCGGGGGTGCCGCACACCTTCGACCTGCTCGACCGCGTCGGCTTCGCGGACATGCAGCTCCCGTCGCTTCGCTACGTCACGCAGGCGGGGGGACGGCTCGCGCCCGACAGCGTCCGCCGCTACGCGCGGCTCGGGGAGCGCCGCGGCTGGCGGTTCGTGGTGATGTACGGGCAGACGGAGGCGACGGCGCGGATGGCGTACCTCCCCCCGGACATGGCGGCCGAGCACCCGGGGGCGATCGGCGTGCCGATCCCCGGCGGGGAGTTCGACGTCCGCCCGGTGCCGGAGTGCGACGCCCCCGGCATCGGCGAGCTCGTGTACCGCGGGCCGAACGTGATGCTGGGGTACGCGGAGACCGCGGGCGACCTGGCGCTGGGCCGGGTCGTGGACGAGCTCGCCACCGGTGACCTGGGCCGGCGCCTGCCGTCCGGCGTGTTCGAGGTGGTGGGGCGGCGCAGCCGCTTCCTGAAGCTGTACGGGCTGCGCGTGGATCTGCAGCAGGTGGAGCGCATCCTGGAGCGCCGCGGCGTGCGGGCCGCGTGCGCCGGCACCGACGAGCGGATGGCGGTCGCGGTCACCGGCGGCGACGACCCGGCGGCCGTGGCGCGTCTGCTCGCCCGCCGCCTGCGCCTCCCCCCCGCCAGCATCGACGTGCGGCACTACGACGAGATCCCGCTCCTCCCCAACGGGAAGCCGGACTACCGGGCGATCACGCGGGCGGGCGCCGCGGAGGGCGGCGGCGACGCGCCGGATGCCGCCCGCCCGGAGTCGGTCGCCGCCGTGTTCCGCGAGGTGCTCGACCGCCCGGAGGTGGGCGACGACGACACGTTCGCCGGCCTCGGCGGGGACTCCCTCTCGTACGTGGAGGCGTCCCTCGCCCTGGAGGAGGTGCTGGGGCACCTGCCCGTGGGGTGGCCGGAGATGACGGTGCGGGAGCTCGCCGCGCTGCAGGGCCGCCGGGGCCGCACCTCCCCGGTGGAGACGAACGTGGTGCTGAGGGCGGGGGCGATCGCCCTCGTCGTCGCGTCGCACATGACGGCGTTCTGGCCGGCGGGCGGCGCGCACCTCCTGCTTGCGATCGCCGGGTTCAACTTCGCCCGGTTCCAGGTCGCGGCCGCGGGCCTGCCGCGCCGCCTGGCCCGGTCGCTGGCGACCGTGGCGCGCATCGCGGTGCCCGCGTCGGTGTGGATCGGGGCGCAGGTCCTTCTGTTCGGCGGGTACAGCGTGGGGGCGGCGCTCCTCGTGAACAACTACACGGGGTCCCCCGAGCTGGGCCGCGACGGCCGCTGGCACTACTGGTTCCTGGAGGCCGTCGTGCAGATCCTCCTGGTCCTCGCGGCCGTGCTCACGATCCCGGCGGTGCGGCGGATCGAACGGCGCCGACCGTTCGCGTTCGCCCTCGCCCTGCTCGCCGTCTCCCTCGTCCCGCGGTTCGGCCCGGCCGTGGTGGGGGATGACGCGAACCGGATCTTCCGTCCGCACACGGTGCTGTGGCTCTTCCTGCTCGGCTGGGCGGCGCACCGGGCGACGACCGTCGCTCAGCGCGCGACCGTGTCGGTGCTGGCGGCCGCGTGCGTGCCGGGGTTCTTCGGGGACCCGGTGCGGGAGGCGATCATCGTCGCCGGTCTTCTGTGCCTCGTCTGGGTGCCGGCGGTGCGGCTGCCGCGTCCCCTGCCGCGCGTCGTCGGGACGGTGGCGGCGGCGTCGATGTACGTGTACCTGACGCACTGGCAGGTGTTCCCCCCGCTCACCGACGTGCTGCCCGTGCCGGTGGCCTACGTCGCGACGCTCCTCGCCGGCATCGCCGTGTGGGCGGCGGTGGAGCGCGGGACGGCGCGTGCCCGGCGGGGGTGGGCGCGGCGGCCCGCACGCGTGCGGCCGGTGCCGGCGCCGCCTTCGCGCGACGCGGCGATGCGCCCCGC
>JBFLWO010000437.1:0-2481 GCA_040757755.1 Actinomycetota bacterium | reverse complement strand
GGCGGAGCCGGCGGCGCTCATCGCGGCGCCGTGCCTCGTCGCCCTCATGTTCCTGTTCGCCGGGCGGTGGCGGGTCGCGGTGGACCGCGCCGTCGCGTTGCGCCGGGAGCGCGCCGCCCGGGAGCGCCTCGCGGTGGAGTCGCGCACCGACCCGCTCACCCGCGTGCTGAACCGCCGCGGGTGGGAGGAGGAGCTCGCCCTCGTCGCCGCCCGCGCCCGCCGCGGCAGCCACCCGTTCTGCGTCGCCCTCATCGACCTCGACCACTTCAAGGCCTTCAACGACCGCCACGGCCACCAGGCCGGCGACCGCCTCCTCACCCGCTCCGCGGCCGCCTGGGCGGCGGAGGTGCGCGCGGTCGACGTCATCGCCCGCTACGGCGGGGAGGAGTTCGCCGTCGCGTTCCCCGGCTGCGACCTGGAGGCGGCGGGGGAGATCGCGGAGCGCCTCCGCCGCGCCTGCCCCCCCGGGGTCACGTGCTCCATCGGCATCGCCGAATGGGACGGGACGGAGGAGCCCGAGTCGCTCGTGCGGCGCGCCGACACCGCGCTCTACTCCGCCAAGGGCGGCGGCCGCGACCGCGTCGTCGTCGCCGCGTCCCCCGCGGAGGCCCCCGCCGCGGGCTGACGGGCCCAGGCCGGCGCGTCTCACCCGCGAGACGCGGCCGCCGGCGGCGTCCGCGCGGCGGCGCGCCGGTACGCTCCGGGCGGGACGCCCCGGATGCGCGCGAAGGCCCGCGAGAAGGCGAACTCCGACGTGTAGCCGAGCGAGCGGGCGATGGCTGCGACGCCGTCGTCCGTCTCGCGCAGCCGCCGCGCGGCCAGGTCGACGCGCCAGCGCGTGAGGTAGGCGAGCGGCGGCTCGCCCACCTCCTCGCGGAACCGGCGGGCCAGGGTCGCCCGGGACAGGTGCGCCTCGCGCGCCAGCGCCTCGACGGTCCACCGCTCGCCGGGACGCGAGTGCATCGCGGTGAGCGCCCGGGCGAGCGCAGGGTCACGGAGTGCGCCCAGCCACGACGCCCCGTCGCCGTCCAGCCCCGACATCCACGCTCGCACGACGTGGATCAGCACCAGGTCCAGGAGGCGTGCGACCCCTGCGTCGGCGCCGGGATCGCGCCGCCCGACCTCCCCCGCCAGCAGCGCGATGAACGCCTGCACGCGCGTCCCCTCCACGGGGTCGGCGGGAACGTGCAGCACCGCCGGCAGCAGCGTCAGCAGGGGATGCGAGATCTCGCGGTCGACGTCGTACCCCGCGCACAGGATGGTCGTGGGCGCTCCGGTCCCGGGAAGGTCCAGCACCCCGTCGTCGGACATCCGGTCGCGCTTCAAGTCCCGGTCGAACGGCACGGCGGGACCGTCGGGGCGAGACACCAGCTCGTGCGGGATCCCGGTGGGGAGCAGGACGGCGTCCCCGGCGACGAGCCGGACCGGGGGCCGGTCCGCGGCCCGGAGCCAGCAGATGCCCGACGTGATCGCGTGGAAGGAGGCGCCCGGGCTCTGGGGGAGGTCGAGGCCCCACGGGTCGCGGGCCCGCACCCGGGCCAGCAGCGCGCCGCGCACCCGCGCCAGGTCGAGGACGTCGCTCAGGGGGTCCACGGCGGCCAGGCTAGCCGACGTGCGGCGCGGAGTCGCGTCAGTGAGACGATCGGGTATGGAACTGATCGTGCCGGCCATGGAGCAGCTCACCGGTGGGACGTACGGTGCAGCCCCCCGTCACCGAACGACCACGTGAGGACTCCATGACCCCGCAGGACACCGTCGCCTTCGTCACCGGCGCGAGCCGCGGCCTCGGCCGTCACCTCGTCGACGCCCTCCTCGCACGCGGCGCCCGGCGCGCATACGCAACGGCACGCGACGTCTCGGCGATCACCGCGCACGAGCGGGTCGTGCCCGTCCGGCTCGACCTCACCGACAGCCGCTCCATCGCTGACGCCGCCGCGCGCGCCGGCGACGTCACGCTTCTGATCAACAACGCCGGCACCGCGGCGTTCGCGATGCCGCTGGAGGCCGACCCGCAGGGCGTCGCCCGCGAGATGTCCGTCAACTACGCCGGTACGTACGCCGTGATCCGCGCCTTCGTCCCCGTGCTGGAACGAAACGGTGGCGGGACGATCGTGAACGTTCTGTCGCTGCTCTCCCTTGCGAGCCTGCCGATGATGGCCGGCTACTCAGCGTCGAAGGCCGCCGCCCACTCGCTCACGCAGGCGCTGCGTCCCGTCCTCGCCCCGCGCGGCATCGCCGTGCACGGCGCGTACCCCGCCGGCATCGACACGGACATGCTCGCCGGCCTGGACCTGCCGAAGACTGCGCCGCGACACGTCGCCGAAGCGATCCTCGACGGCGTCGCCGCCGGGCACGAGGATGTCTTCCCCGACCCGAACTCCCAGCAGGCCGCCGAGGTGTGGCTGTCAGACCCGAAAGGGCTCGAGCGGCAGCTCGCCGGCGGGTGACCCTCCGGCGCGGGCGGGGGCGCCGCCGAGGGGT
>JBFLWO010000436.1:0-2491 GCA_040757755.1 Actinomycetota bacterium | reverse complement strand
AAGGAGCGCCTCGTCGTGGCGCGGCGCCGCCTCGCGTCCCGCCGCGCCTACCTGTCGCGGCGGGTCATCGAGATCTACCGGCGCGGCGGCGACGTCGACACCATGGGCCTCATCCTGCAGAGCCGCAGCCTGAGCGAGGTCGTGGCCGTGTCCGACCTGCTCGACCGGGTCGTGGTGCAGGACCGCGACCTGGCCCGGGCGATCCGCCTGCACGCGGAGGACATCCGCCGCACCCGGGACCGCATCGCCGGCATCCGCCGCGAGGTGGCGCACGACGAGGCGCGCGCCACCGTGGTGGCCGGGCGGGCGCGGGCCGTCGCCGACCAGGTGCAGCGCCGCCGCGACGCCCTGGCGCGCCTGCGCGGCGGCCGCCGCGCGCTCCTGTCGCGGGTCCAGCACGACCGGCGTGAGCTGGAGCACGAGGCGGAGGGGCTGCGGCGGGAGTCGGCGCGGCTCGCCGCGAAGATCCGCGCGGCGCAGGGCGTGCCGTCCTCCGGCGGGGCGGTGAGCGTTCCGTCGCCGTCCGCCGCCGGCTTCTCCTGGCCCGTCTCCGGCGCCCTGACCTCCCGGTTCGGGCCGCGGTGGGGCCGCATGCACGAGGGGATCGACATCGCCGCCTCCGCCGGCACCCCCATCGCCGCCTCCGCGGGCGGCACGGTCATCCTCGCCGGCTGGCAGGGCGGCTACGGCAACCTCGTCGTCGTCGACCACGGCAACGGCCTCAGCACCGCGTACGCCCACCAGAGCCGCATCGCCGTGTCGGTGGGGCAGACGGTGGGGCGCGGCAGCATCGTCGGCTACATCGGCTGCACCGGGCACTGCTTCGGCGACCACCTCCACTTCGAGGTGCGCGTCAACGGCGGGGCGGTCGACCCGCTCGGCTACCTCTGATCCGCGTCCGGGGCGAGGCCCCGGGCGCGCATGAGCACGGCGTCGAGCATCTCGGGGGTGAGCCGCCCCGTGAACGTGTTCTGCTGGCTCACGTGGTAGCAGCCGAGAAGCGCCCTCCCCCCGGCATGGACCTCCGCGCCGTGGCGGAACGCGGGACGGGGGCGCGGCGCCCCCGTGGCCCGCAGGTACGCGTCCCACGCCCAGGCGCCGAGCGCCACGACGACCCGCAGGCGCGGCAGCAGGGCCGCCTCCCGCGCCAGGTACCCGCCGCAGGCGTCACGCTCCGCCGGGGTGGGGCGGTTGCCCGGCGGCACGCACCGCACCGCCGCGGCCACCCGGCAGCCGGTGAGGGTCAGGCCGTCGCCGCGGTGCGTGGAGGTGGGCTGCGACGCGAACCCCGTGCGGTGCAGGGCGGCGAACAGGAAGTCGCCGCTGCGGTCGCCCGTGAACACCCTGCCGGTGCGGTTCGCGCCGTGCGCCCCGGGGGCGAGCCCCACCACGAGGAGCCACGCGTCCGGGTCGCCGAACCCGGGGACGGGACGCGCCCAGTACTCCTCGCCGGCGTAGGCGGCGCGCTTCTCGCGCCCCACCCGCTCCCGCCACTCCACCAGGCGCGGGCAGCGGCGGCACGCGACGATCTCGGCCTCGAGCCGCCCGAGGTCGTCCGTGGCGGGATCAGGAGCCGAGGACCCGCCTCTTCTCGGCCTCGAACTCCGCGTCGCTGAGCGCCCCGGAGTCGCGCAGCCGCGCCAGCCTCTCGAGCTGCGCGATGCGGTCGTCGGCGTCGGGGGCCGTGGCGGGCGGCGGCGCCGCCGCGGCGGCGTGGTGGGCGGGCGCGCCCCCCGGGCCGACCACCCCGTCGCCGTCGAGGTCCACGCCGAGCGCCTGCTCCACCGCCCCCACCGCGCCCGGCGGCATGTCGACCGAGCTCGACTGCACGCTGACCGTGGCCCCCGGGAACATCTGCTTCAGCTGCTCCACCATCCCCGCCGCCTCGGGCGGCACCGCCGCGCCCTGCGCCGCGCCGCCGTCGCGGATCGCCCGGGCCATCTGCTCCGCCTCGGCGAGGCCGCGCGCCTCGTGGGTCGTCACCTCGTCCCAGAGGATCCGGATCTTCTCGTGGTCGGCGCGCTCGATCTCGACCGGCAGGACCTCCCCGGGCCACGGCCACTTCGTCACCGGGGTGATGAGGTTGTGGTGGCGGTGGGTGTACGCCGGGATGCCCTCCGCCTGGATGACGAGGGTCATCCGGCAGTTGCCCGACGTCGCGGACTCCGGCGGCATCGTCGCGGACACGACCTGGGCGGTGCCGCGCACGGGATCCTTGAACTTCCTGCTGAAGAGGCCCATGGTCCCTCCTCTCGCCGGGGCGGGATGCGGGGAGACTAATCCGTGCGCAGGTGGTCGCCCAGGAACGCGACGGTCTCGGCGAGCACCGCGGGGTCGTGCTGCAGGCTGCGGTGGCTTCCCCCCATCGCCACCCGCAGGCGCCGCGGCTGCGGCGTGGCCTGGGCGAGGGCGAACGTCGCCTGCCACGGCACCGTCTCGTCGCCGCGGGCGTGCCAGTAGCCGCGGGCGACCCCGTCGCGGCGCGCCACCA
>JBFLWO010000435.1:0-2499 GCA_040757755.1 Actinomycetota bacterium | reverse complement strand
TCGTGGCCTTCGCCGCCGTCGCGGTCTTCGCCGCGGACGCGGTCTGCGCCGCGGCCTTCGCCCGGCGCGGCTTCGGCGCCGCCGCGACCTCCACGATGCCGCCCTCCGCGATGCGGCGCAGGTCGAGGGCCGCGTTCAGCACGTCCTCCTCCACGCCCTTCGCGCGCGCCACCTCGCGCAGGCTGGCACCCGACGCGGTCGCCTCCTTCACGATCTCGGCGGCCTTGTCGTAGCCGATGTACGGGTTCAGGGCGGTAGCCATGGCGAGCGTGTTGTCGCCCAGCCACTGCAGGCGCTCCTTGTTCGGCAGGATGCCGGAGACGCACTTGTCGGCGAACATCCGGCTCGCGCTCGACAGCAGGTGGATCGACTGCAGCAGGTTCCGCGCCATCAGCGGGATCCGCACGTTCAGCTCGAAGTTGCCCTGCATGCCGCCGACGGTGATCGCCGCGTCGTTGCCGATCACCTGCGCCGACACCTGGAGGACGACCTCCGGGATCACGGGGTTCACCTTGCCCGGCATGATCGAGGAGCCCTTCTGCAGCTCCGGCAGGAAGATCTCGCCGAGGCCGCACCGCGGGCCGCTGCCCATCCAGGCGATGTCGTTCGCGATCTTCGTGAGGGACACGGCGACGACCTTCAGGGCGCCGCTCAGCTCGACCAGCGCGTCACGGTTGCCCTGCGCCTCGAACGGGTCCGCCGGGGCGGAGATCTTGAGCTTCGTCTCCTTCTGCAGGAGCGCCCGCACCTTCGCCGCGAACTCGGGGTGCGTGTTCAGGCCGGTGCCGGTCGCGGTGCCGCCGAGCGGGATCTGGCCGACGCGCGGCAGGGCGGCCTTCACGCGGGCCTCGCCCTCGCGGATCTGCGCGGCGTAGCCGGCGAACTCCTGGCCCAGCGTCACGGGCACCGCGTCCATCAGGTGGGTGCGGCCCGCCTTCGGGAGGTTCTTGAACGACCGGGCCTTCGCCTCGAACGCCTTGCGCAGCTGCGCCATGGCCGGAAGCAGGGTCTCGGTGGCCTCCTGCAGGGCGGCGAGGTGGACGGCCGACGGGAACACGTCGTTGGAGCTCTGCCCCATGTTCACGTGGTCGTTCGGGTGCGCGCCGGACAGGCTCGCGATCACCTCGTTCGAGTTCATGTTCGACGACGTGCCCGACCCCGTCTGGAAGACGTCGATCGGGAACTGGTCGTCGTGCTTGCCGGCCGCGATCTCGCGCCCCGCCTTCGCGATCTTCGCCGCGAGGCGCTTGTCGAGGAGGCCGAGCTCCCCGTTGACCACGGCGGCGGCGGCCTTGATGCGGCCGAGCCAGCGCACGACCGGGATCGGGACCCGCTCGCCGGAGACCGGGAAGTTGTCGATCGCTTTGCGGGTCTCGCCGCCCCAGAGCTCGGGCATCTGGCTCCTCTCGTCCTGTGTCATGGGTCGCGCGCAGGCGCGGACTGGTCGCAACACTAGTCGCTGTGCGGCCCGGGGACCTCAGGTCACTCGTCCGTCGCGGCGCGCAGACGGCCACCGCACGCGACGCCCCGGGCGCCCGCGCGAGGGACCTTCCACGCCGCGCAGGCGGATCCTCCACTGCCGCGGCGCGGCGCGGAGGCTCACGTGCCGCCGAGCGCCTCCAGGATCGCGGCGGCGGCCCGCACCCCGACCGCCAGGTGGTCCAGGGAGATCCCCTCGTTCGGGGAGTGCACCCCGTCGTCCGGGAGGTAGAAGCCGGTGAGGATCACCGGCACCCCGCGCGCCGCGAGGGCCGTGACGACCGGCAGCGTCCCGCCGATGCGCACCGGCGCGGGCCGCCACCCCGTCGCCGCCTCCACCGCGTCGGCGGCGCGACGCACCACGGGGTGGGCGGGGTCGACGAGCGCGGGCTCCGCCGCCTCGAGCGCCGCGATGTCGACGCGCGCACCGTCGGGCGCCGCATCCCGCATGAGCCGCTCCAACACCGCCCCCACGGCCTCCGCGCTCTGCCCCGGCGCGACCCGCACCGACACGGTGCACGTCGCGACCGCCGGGATGCTGGTGGCGACGACGGCCGGGTCGCCGCACGCGATGCCGTGCACGTCGACCGACGGCAGCGCCGTGGTGCGCAGGTAGAAGTCCCGCGCCGCGACGGCGTCGGCCGGGACCAGGCCGGAGCCGGCGAGGACCTCCTCCCCGGGCGGCAGCATCTCCCACGCCGCGCGCTCCTCCTCGGTCGGCGGCACCGTGCCCACGGCGAGCGCCGGCCGCGGCCCCCCGTCCGGGGTGACCGCCCCGAGCACCCGCATCAGGGCGTGGGCGGCGTTCAGGGCGGCGCCGCCGAAAAGGCCGCTGTGGCCGTCGCGCTCCGCGGCGCGCACCGTGACCCGGAAGTACGCGAGGCCGCGCAGCCCCACGTAGAACGCGGGCCGTCGGGGACCCAGCATCGGCCCGTCGAAGATCACGGCGGCGGCGGCCGCGTCGAGCTCCGGGTCCGCCGCGACGTGGTCGACGGCGGACGACCCGCCGCTCTCCTCCTC
>JBFLWO010000434.1:0-2501 GCA_040757755.1 Actinomycetota bacterium | reverse complement strand
GGAGGCGGTGGTGCGCTACGTCGCCCCCGTCGCGCCGGAGTACCTCGACGGGCTGCGCGTGCGCCGCTCCGCCGTGGCGTCCGCCGACCGGCGCTTCGCCGCCGCGTGGCTCGAGATGCCGCGCGCCGGGAGGCAGGTCGCCTACCTGCGCAGGGCGCGCGGGGGGTGGCGGGTGCTCGACATCGGCCCGGCGCGCGTGGGGTGCGGGATCGTGCCGTCCGCCGCGCTCGCCGACCTCGGCGGGAGCTGCCCCCGCCCGGCCTGACCCGGTCCCCGCGCGGCCCGGGAGGCCCGCTGCGGTTCTGTAAGTGGCCTGTAAGGGGCGCGCGCTTTACTTGTCGCGCCTCGTCCCGACCGAGGTGCGTCTTCGTCGCTCGACCGAGAGGGCCGACCGCGCATGACCGCCCCCACGATCCGCCGCACGCCGCGCCGAGGAGGTGCCCGATGAGCACCGCCGCACCCATCGCCGTCGTCGAGCCGCCCGCGCCGCCCGCCGGCCGGGAGCCCGTCGTGTGGAGCGACCGCCCGGGCGCCGGCTGGAGCGAGTTCCGCGTCCGCCGCGCGCTGTTCCTCGCGTCCCTCACGCTCCAGTCGCACGAGGCCCGCCTCCGGCGCGGGGTCCTGCGTCTCGTGGAGGACGCCGACACGCGGTGACGAGTCCCGCGGCGCCGGCTTTCGGGGAGTCGTGCGCCGCCTCCGCCCCCGGTCTCTCGCAACGCTACGTGGCGAGGGCCTCGCGCCCCGGGGATCCGCGTCGGGGCGGATCACCGGGGCGACCGGGGAGCCCTCCGTGTCAGAACCCGAGCCAGGCCCGGTCCGCGAGGTCCTGCAGCCCGCTGGCCTTCACGCCCGTCTCCGACACCGTGTAGACGGAGGGGCCCGCCACGAGGGAGCGGCGGATCGGCGCGGGCGACGGCGCGGGGTGGGTGACCGCGCCGACCCGGACGATCCCGGACCGCGCGTCCACGCGGAACCCGACGGCCTCGGACCGCCACGTCCCGTCCGGCGCGCCGGGGCCCTGCAGCGGCACCATCGCCAGCCCCGTCGCCGGCCAGTACAGGAACGCGTGGTGGTCCTCCTCCGCCTCCGACCACGCGCCGGGAACGGTGACGTGGTGGAGCCGGCGCGGCCGGGACGGGTCGGACACATCGAACAGCGACAGCTGCGTGCCGAGCACGCGCCCCGTGTCGGTGGCGTCCTGGCCGACACCCAGGAGCAGCCCGTCGCCGACGGGGTGCAGGTACGCGGAGTAGCCGGGGATCTTCAGCTCGCCCGCCACCCGGGGCCGCGCCGGGTCGGAGAGGTCCACGACGTACAGGGGGTCGGTCTGGCGGAACGTCACGACGTATCCGGCGTCGCCGATGAAGCGGACGGCGCGGATCCGCTCGCCGCGCCCCAGGCCGCCGACGCGGGCGACGGGCACGAGGCCGGCGTCACGGGCGGCGAGCGTCGTCACGTAGCTTTCGCTCTCGTCGTCGGCGGAGGTCCACCAGTCCGGCTCGCGGGTGCTCGCGACGCGCAGCACCCCGTCCTTCTCGGACATCGCCCACTGGCTGAGGAGGAACCCGGTGACGCGGCCGCTGCCGCGGTACGCGGTGGCCTCGGGGCGGGACGTGTCGAAGCGGTGGATCTCGGTGGCGACGCCCGCCGGGGGGTCCTCGGCGGCGCGTGCCGCCGGGTCGATCCAGCGGGTCGTGGCGACGTAGAGGGAGCCCTGCGACCCGTAGACGATGCTCCCGTCGGTCGCGACGGCGTCGCTGTCGACGGGGGTGACGCCGCGGGCGACGTCGAGGGTGGTGACGGTGAGCGTGCCGAGGCCCGCGAAGCGCGGCGGGCGCCGCACGTCGGCGCACGCGACGAGCGGGCGGGACCGGGAGACGCGCCCCGCCTTCTCCACGCGGTAGGTGGGAAGCCAGGTGGACAGCGGCGCGCGGGCCACGACCTCGCGGTTGCGCGCCGTGGCGACCCATTCGGCGACGATCCCGTCGGCGCGCGGCGCCTCGAGCGGGAGCGTGTCCGGCGGGGTGGTCACGACGAGCCGCACGGTGCGTCCGGTGAGGCGGGCGCTGACGAACGAGCCCTCCAGCCGCAGCGTCTCGACGACGCGCATCGCGCCGGGGTCGGACACGTCGACGAGCGACACGACCGTGTCGGGCGGCGCGTAGGACGGGATCGGCATCACGTCGACGGCGGGGGAGGAGGGGGCGACGGTGCCCGGGGCGGGTGCCGGCTCGGGTGTGGGGACGGGCACAGGCGGGGGCGCGACGACGCCGTTCGCGATGACGAGGAGCCGGTCGCCGGACAGGAGGAGCTGCGCGCCCCACTGGCCGTCGAGGGGGAGCCGCCCGACGCGCCGCGCGCCGCCGCCGCGCACGTCGACCGCCTGGATCGCGCCGGCGGCGACGGTGTACATGCGGCGGCCGTCGGACTTCACGATGTCCGGCTCGTCGACCCCCTCCTCCTGGATGGTGGTGGTGGAGTAGTCGACGCCGGCGACCGGC
>JBFLWO010000433.1:0-2514 GCA_040757755.1 Actinomycetota bacterium | reverse complement strand
CCGCGTCGCAGGTTCCTTGACGCTCTGGCGAGCGAAAAGTCCCCGCCGGACGGGGGACGCAGGGAGGGCCGATATCGGGAATATCGGCCCGACCGAGGACCCCGCCTCCCGCACGCTCAGCCGCACGAGCACCCAGGATCCGGCGGAACTTTGCAGCCGCCAGATGCCAAGAGATCTGTGGCGCGGGACACTAGCCTTCCGCGCGTGACGGGGCGCCTCGCGGATCGGCGGATCGTGGTGACCGGGGCGTCGCGCGGTCTCGGGCGGGCGCTGGCCGAGGCCTTCGCCGCCGAGGGCGCCGCCGTGGTCGTGACGGCGCGGGACACCGCGCGGCTCGCGTCCGTGCTGCGGACGCTGGGCGAGCGGGGGCACGGGGTGGCGTTGGAGCTGGGTGACGTGGCGTCTGCGCAGCGGGCCGCGCGGGAGGCGGTCGCGGCGCTGGGGCGGGTGGACGTGGTGGTGAACAGCGCCGGGATCCTCGGCGTGAGGGGTGACCTGGCGACGTTCCCCGTCGACACCTGGCAGGAGGTGCTGGCCGTGAACGTGACCGGCCCGCTGGTGTTCACACAGGGGATCCTCCCCGCAATGGCGGACGGTGGCGTCGTGGTGAACGTGACATCGGGCGCGTCGGGGCGGGCGACGTGGGGGGCGTACGCGGTGGCGAAGGCCGCGGTGGATGCGATGACCCGGATGCTGCGGGAGGAGCTCGCCCCGCGGGGGATCCGGTGCGTCGCGATCAACCCGGGCGGGGTGCGGACGGGGATGCGGGCGGCGGCGATGCCCGGGGAGGACCCCGCCACGGTGCCGCACCCGTCGAGCGTCGTCCCCGCGTTCGTCGCGGTCGCCGCGGGGGCGGATCCGGGGTGGCGGGTGGAGGCGCGGGAGTGGCGGTGAGGCCGATCCCGGAGCTGCGCGGCACCGCGGGGTGGCGGGAGGTGCCGATCGACCCGGTGGACGAGCCGCTGGTGCGGGTCGCGGACGTCGGGGGGCGGGTGCGTGAGGACCCCCAGTACTTCCGGATGGAGCTCCCCGGTGCGGAGCCGGGATGCTGGGTGCGGCAGGGCGTGGCGGACCGGCTGGTTCGCGCCGCCGACGCGTTGCCGGCGGGGTTGTCCTTGGTGGTGTGGGACGGGCACCGCTCCCTGGAGACGCAGGGGGCCCTGTGGGATGCGTTCGTGTCGGAGCTCATCGTGATGCACGCCGACTGGCCGGCGGACGCGATCGAGGAGGAGGCGGCGCGCTACGTCACCCCGCCGTCCCATTCGCCGATGTCACCACCGCCTCACCTGACGGGGGGTGCGGTGGATGTGACGCTCGCGGGTCCCGACGGGCGGGAGCTCGATCTCGGCACGCCGTTCGACGCGTTCGTGCCGGAGGCGGCCGCACGGGCGCTGGAGGGGGTGGACGTGCCGGCCCGTGACCTGCGCCGCGTCCTTTTCTGGGCGATGGCGGGGCAGGGGTTCACGTCCTACGTGGAGGAGTGGTGGCACTTCGACTACGGGGACCAGTTCTGGGGGCTCGTGGCGGAGCGCCCCGCCCGCTACGAGGGTGTCGCGGCGGCCCCCGGCTTGACGGTGCCTTCCTGACGCAGCACCCGGGCGAGGGCGGCGGGCCGGTTCGTGACGATCCCGTTGACCCCCGTGTGGATGAGGCGGCGCATCTCCGCCTCGTCGTCGACGGTCCACGCGTAGACGGCGAGGCCGCGCATGTGGAGCCGCTCGACGATCTCGACGCCGACGAGGGCGTGGGGCATGCCGACGCCGCTGCGCACCGCGTGGCTCACGACCTCCCCCATGGCGATGCTGGCGAGCGACGCGGCGGAGTCGACGAGCTGCACCACCGGGCTCTCCGGGGAGATGCGGTCCAGGATGTCCCACGCCTCCGGCAGGAACGAGATGAACGTGACGGAGTCGAGCATCCCCGCCCGCTCCACCGCCCGGACGGCCGGCTCGACCACGTCGACCTCTTTCAGGTCGAGGTTCACGCGGGTCCGTCCCCGGGCGACGTCAAGGACCTCCTCGACGGTGGGGATCGGCTGACCGTCCCCCGCATCGAGCTTGCGTGCCTGCGCGAGGGTGAGGACCCGCAGCGGGCCGCTGCCGTTCGTGGTGCGGTCCAGCATCGGGTCGTGGAGGATCGCGAGCTTCCCGTCGGCGGTCGCCCGGACGTCCGCCTCGATCACGTCCGCACCCTGCTCGATCGCCAGCTGGAACGCGGGCAGCGTGTTCTCCGGACGCTCCCCCGACGCCCCCCGGTGCGCGACGTTCCACACCCTCCTCACGACGCCGAGTCTACTCCCGTCCCGCCCCGAGCCCCACGGGAGCCGACTTCCCCCCACCGCCGCACCCGCGCCGCCCGTCTCCCCGCCTGTCCTCGAGACCCCAGCCCGGCGCGGCACGCCCCCCGCCGCTCAGCTCCCCGATCCTGCCGCCGGGTCCCGGGCGTTGCGCCATTTGGCGCGGCGCCCCTGCGCCACTTGGCGCGGCGCCCCTGCGCCACTTGGCGCGGCGCCCC
>JBFLWO010000432.1:0-2516 GCA_040757755.1 Actinomycetota bacterium | reverse complement strand
CGCCGTGCTGCCCGCCGTGCTCACCGGCCTGCCGTCGGCGCTCCTCGTGGTGGTGTGCCCCGCGATCTTCCTCGTCGTCGCGGTCGCGACCCGGGCGGTGCCGCCGGAGATCGCCGTCGCCCTGCTGCACCGCCGCGCGGCGGGCGACAAGGGATGAACGGCGTGCGTGTCCGCGTCGCCCGGGCGGCGCTCCTCCACTACGGTTGGGAGGTGCGACGGACGACCATCCGCTCCGGGCCGCGCCCACGGGGGGCGGCGGATGACTGACGGCCGCGGGGGGACGAGGCCCCTGCGCGTCGCCGTCTGCACGACCCAGGTGCCGTTCGAGCGCGGCGGGGCCGAGATCCTCGTCGACAGCCTGGTCGCGGCGCTGCGGGAACGCGGGCACGAGGCGGACGCCGTCACCCTGCCGTTCAAGTGGTACCCCAGCGTTGACCTGCTGCAGGGCGCCCTCGCGTGGCGGATGCTGGACCTGACGGAGGCGAACGGACGCCCGATCGACGTGGTCGTCGCCACGAAGTTCCCCGCCTACCTGGTGCGCCACCCGCGCAAGGTGGTGTGGCTGTTCCACCAGTTCCGCCAGGCATACGAGCTGCACGGCACCGCCCTCGCCCAGTTCGCCGACGACGCGGAGGGCGTCGCGATGCGGGAGGCGATCCGGGAGATGGACACCCTCGCGTTCGCGGAGGCGCGCGGCGTGTTCACCATCTCCCAGAACGTCACGGACCGGCTGCGGCGCTTCAACGACGTCCACTCCACGGTGCTGCGCCCGCCGCCGCAGCGCCTCGGCCTGTCGTGGCTGGGCGACGACGGGTACGTCCTGTCGGTCGGCAGGCTCGACGCGGCGAAGCGCAACGACCTGCTGCTGCGCGCCGCGGCGCAGGCGCCGGGCGTGGAGGTGGTGGTCGTGGGGGAGGGCCCGGAGCGGGCGCCGCTCGAGGCGCTCGCCGCGGAGCTCGGGCTGGGCGGGCGGGTGCGGTTCACCGGCCGGGTCGGCGAGCAGGAGCTCGAGGGGCTGTACGGGCGGTGCCGCGCCGTGTTCTACGCGCCGTTCGACGAGGACTACGGGTTCGTCCCGATCGAGGCGCACATGGCGGGGAAGCCGGTCGTGACGACCACCGACGCCGGCGGCCCCCTGGAGTTCGTGCGCGACGGGGAGACGGGCCTCGTCACCGCCCCCACGCCGGCGGCGGTGGCGGCCGGGCTGTCGCGCCTGCACGCCGACCCGGACCTGGCACGGCGGCTGGGCGCCGCCGGGGCGCAGGCCGGCGGGGTGCTCGACTGGGACGCGATCGTCAACGCGCTCCTCGGGGCGGCGTGACCCGCATCGCGTACCTGTCGCCCCTGCCGCCGGAGCGGACGGGGATCGCGGACTACTCGGCGCTCCTCCTGCCGGAGCTCGGCCGGCGCGTCGAGGTGGACGCGTACGCCCCCGGCCGGCCGCACCCGATCGCCGAGGTGCGCCACGTGCGGCCCACGCGGCGGGCGCTTCGCCGCCTCGGGGGCTACGACGCGGTGATCGCCCACATGGGGAACTCCGAGGCCCATGCGTGGATCCCGCAGGCGCTGCGGCACGCGCCCGTCACGGTGGTGCTCCACGAGCTGGTGCTGCACCACCTCGTCGCCGCCATGACCCTGGGGCGCGGCGACCGCGCCGGGTACCTCGACGCGATGACGCAGGAGGCGGGAACGGTGGGGCGCCTCCTCGCCTACGCCGTCACGGACGGGGCGGTGCCGCCGCTGTGGGAGGTCGCCCCGGAGCGCTACCCCCTCACCGACATCGCGCTTCGCGACGCGGCGGGGTGCATCGTGCACTCCCGGTTCGTCGCCGACGTGGTGCGGGCCCGCTACCCCGGCCTGCCGGTCCACGTCATCCCGCACCTGTGCGTCGACGGCCCCGACGCACCCGTCGACCGCGCCCCCGGCGGCGGGACGGTGTTCGGCGTGTTCGGCTTCATCACGCGGCAGAAGCGGCTCGGTACGGTGATGCGGGCGTTCCGGGACGTCGCCGCGGCGTTGCCGGACGCGCGCCTGCTGGTGGTCGGATCCGCCCCGCCGGGCCTCGACCCGGCGCAGCTCGCCGCCGCGGAGGGCGTGCCCGCCGACCGGGTCGAGGGCGTGGGGTACGCGGACGGCGCGGCGTTCGACCGTCTGCTTCGCTCCATCGACGTGGGCGTGAACCTGCGCCACCCCACCCTGGGGGAGACGTCCGGCACCGTGATCCGCTGGATGGGGGCGGGGGTTCCGGTCGTCGTGTCCACCGGCGGGTGGTACGACGAGCTGCCCGACGCGGCGGTGGTGCGCGTCGCGCCCGACGACGGCGAGGCCGAGGAGCTGGCGCGGGCGCTCGTGACGTTGGGCGCCGACGCCGCCCTGCGGGCCCGGATGGGGGACGCGGGGCGCGACTACGCCCGGCGCACCCTGGCGCCGTCGCGAATCGCGGAGCGGTACCTGGCAGCCGTGCTCGCCCCCCGGGGGCGGGCGGCGCTCGCCGCGGCCGCCCTGCCCGCGCTCGC
>JBFLWO010000431.1:0-2527 GCA_040757755.1 Actinomycetota bacterium | reverse complement strand
TGAGTCTGACACCGCTTGGGGACCGCGTCGTGGTCCGGGCGATCGAGAACGAGCAGGTGACGTCGAGCGGCCTGGTGCTGCCGGACACCGCGAAGGAGCGGCCGCAGCGCGGCACCGTGCTGGCCGTCGGCAAGGGCCGGTACGAGGACGGCGAGCTGATCCCGCCCGACGTCAAGGAGGGAGACGAGGTCATCTACTCCAAGTACGGCGGCACCGAGGTGACCGTGGACGGCGAGGACCTCCTCATCCTGCGGGAGTCCGACATCCTGGCGAAGGCGGTCTGATCATGGCGAAGGAGCTCAAGTTCCACGAGGACGCCCGCCGCGCGCTCGAGCGGGGCGTCAACGCCCTGGCCGACGCGGTGAAGGTCACCCTGGGCCCGAAGGGGCGCTACGTGGTGATCGACAAGAAGTTCGGGGCCCCCACGATCACCAACGACGGCGTGACGATCGCGCGTGAGATCGAGGTGGAGGACGCGTTCGAGAACCAGGGGGCGCAGCTGGTGCGCGAGGTGGCGACCGCGACGAACGACGTCGCCGGCGACGGCACCACCACCGCCACGCTCCTGGCGCAGGCGATCGTGCGGGAGGGGCTGAAGAACGTGGCCGCCGGCGCGAACCCGATGGGCCTGAAGCGCGGCATCGAGGCGGCCGTCGACGCGGTCGTCGAGAGCATCAAGGGCCAGTCCCGCGAGGTGTCCGGCAAGGAGGACATCGCGCGCGTGGCCACCATCTCGGCCCGTGACCGCGAGGTGGGGGACGTGATCGCGGACGCGATCGAGAAGGTCGGCAAGGACGGCGTGGTGAACGTCGAGGAGGGCCAGACCTTCGGGATGGAGCTGGAGTTCACCGAGGGGATGCAGTTCGACCGCGGCTACATGTCGCCCTACATGGTCACCGACCAGGAGCGCATGGAGGCGGTCCTGGAGGACGCGTACCTGCTCATCCACGGCGGGAAGATCTCGAGCGTCCAGGACGTCCTCCCGGTGCTCGAGCGGGTCATCCAGACCGGCAAGCCGCTCCTGGTGATCGCCGAGGACGTCGAGGGCGAGGCGCTGGCGACGTTCATCGTCAACAAGCTGCGCGGCACGTTCACGGGCATCTGCGTGAAGGCGCCGGGCTTCGGCGACCGCCGCAAGCGGATGCTGGAGGACATCGCGATCCTCACCGGCGGCGAGGTCGTCTCCGAGGAGATGGGCCTCAAGCTCGAGAACACCCAGGTGTCCCAGCTCGGGCGGGCCCGCAAGGTGGTCGTCGCGAAGGACACCACGACGATCATCGACGGCGCCGGCGACGCGGACGGGATCAAGGGCCGCATCGGCCAGATCCGCTCCGAGATCGAGACGACCGACTCCGACTACGACCGCGAGAAGCTGCAGGAGAGGCTCGCGAAGCTGGCGGGCGGCGTGGCGGTGGTGAAGGTGGGCGCCGCGACCGAGACGGAGATGAAGGAGAAGAAGCACCGGGTGGAGGACGCCCTGCAGGCGACCCGCGCGGCGCTGGAGGAGGGCATCGTCCCGGGCGGCGGCGTCGTCCTGGTGAACGCGGCCCCCGTGGTCGAGAGGCTGGAGCTCGAGGGCGACGAGGCGACCGGCGCGTCGATCGTCCGCCGCGCGCTGGAGGAGCCGCTCCGCCAGCTCGCCGACAACGCGGGCCTGGAGGGCTCCGTGGTCGTCGGGAAGGTGCGCGAGCTGAAGCCGGGCCACGGCCTGAACGTCGACACCGGGGAGTACATCGACCTGGTGAAGGCGGGGATCATCGACCCGGCGATGGTGACGCGCTCGGCGCTGCAGAACGCCGCGTCGATCGCGAAGAACATCATCACCACCGAGTGCATCGTCGCCGACAAGCCGGAGGAGCCGGGCCCGCTCGCCGGTGGCGGCATGGGCGGCAACATGGGCGGCATGGGCGGCATGATGTAGCCACGGTCCTCACGGACCGGCGATTCACGGCAGGGGGCCCCACGGGGCCCCCTCGTCGTTCCCGGCCCCCGGGTCGTGACAGTGACGCACCCCCCCGGCCTGAAGCCGCAAACCGGTCGCCCCCGGGCCGTGACAGTGCCAGCGGGGGCCGGGGCGCCCGCCCCCCGCACCGCCGAGGCGGGGAGGCGGCCCGGTGCCGTCGACGGGCGGACCGAGGACCTGCCCCGGGTCGTGACAGTGACGCACCCCCCCGGCCTGAAGCCGCAAACCGGTCGCCCCCGGGCCGTGACAGTGACAGCGGGGGCCGGGGCGCCCGCCCCCCGCAGTCGAGGCGGGCAGGCGGCCCCGTGCCGTCGACCGGCGGAGGCGGTGCCTGCGGTCGCGATCTCACGCGCGGCGCATGCGCCCGTGCGGGACGGCGGGCTCCGGCGTCCGGCGTGACCCGGGAGGTTCCCGGTGTCCCGGCTGGACGCCGCGGCGGGTCGCCGGTGCGCCCGGCGATGCGCGACCGTGAGCGGGGCGGGGATCTGCCTAAGAGGCGTGCGATGAGCGAGCGCATCACGCCGGAGAGTCGTCATGGAGCCCCTTCGGTGAGCCGGCGTGCGA
>JBFLWO010000430.1:0-2528 GCA_040757755.1 Actinomycetota bacterium | reverse complement strand
CCCGGTGGCCCTCGCGATGGCGCCGCTCGCGGACGCGGTTGTCGCGTCGGGGCTTCCGGCCGGGGTCGTGAACCTCCTCACGGGCCTGCCGGAGGAGGTCCTCCCGTGGCTCGCGGACGGCGGCCCCGACGTCCTCGACGTGACCGGGGCGCCGGCGCAGCGGGCGGACCTGGAGGCGCGCTGCGCCGGCGGGTCGACGCGCGTCGTCGCGACGGACGGCACCGCGGACCTGCGCACCGCGACGGCGTTCTGCGATCTCGCGACGGTGTGGCAGCCCGCGGTGGTGTGAGGGATGGCGGCGTGATCGACATGCACGAGGAGGTGGCGGCGGCCGTCGCGGCGGGGCGGCCGGTGGTGGCGCTGGAGTCGACGATCATCGCCCACGGCCTGCCGCGCCCCGACAACCTGCGCGTCGCCCGCCGCATCGAGGCGGCGGTGCGCGACGCCGGCGCCGTGCCCGCGACGATCGCCGTGCTGCACGGCCGGGTGCGCGTGGGCCTGGACGACGACGCCCTCGCCGAGATCGCCGGCAGCGACGCGGTGGTGAAGGCGAGCCTGCGGGACCTGGGCGGGGCCCTCGCGTCCGGCGTGCCGGCGGCGACGACCGTGGCGAGCACCGCGCATGTCGCGGCGCGCGCGGGGATCGAGGTGTTCGCGACGGGTGGCCTCGGCGGGGTGCACCGGGAGGTGTCCCGCACCTTCGACGAGTCCGCGGACCTCGCCGCGCTCGCCGCCACCCCGATCGTCGTGGTGTGCGCGGGGGTGAAGTCGATCCTCGACGTCGGTGCGACCCTGGAGCGGCTGGAGACCCTGAGCGTGCCGGTGCTCGGGTACCGCACCGACCGCTTCCCCGGCTTCTACCTCGCCGACTCCGGCCACGCCGCGCCCGCCCGGGCGGACTCCCCGGAGGAGGTGGCGGCCGTCGTCCACGCCCGCCGCGCCCTGGGGCTCGCGCAGGCGGTGGTGGTGGCGAACCCCCTCCCCGCCGGGGAGGAGATGGACCGGGGCCTGCACGACCGCGTCCTCGCCGGCGCGCTCGCGTCGGCCGAACGCGACGGGGTGCGCGGCAAGGACGTCACGCCGTACCTCCTCGCCCGCTTCCACCGCGAGACCGCGGGGGAGAGCCTGCGCGTGAACGTGGCCCTCGCGCTGCGCAACGCCCGGCTCGCGGCGCGGATCGCCACCGCGCTGCGCTGACCCGCCTCAGCTACTCGATGACGAGGCCGTGGCGCATGGTGTCCTCGGTGACCACCTGCGGCTCCACGAACTGCAGGGCGTAGTCGGGGCCCCCGACCTTCGCCCCCACGCCGCTGCGGCGGTTGCCGCCGAACGGCTGCCGCCCCACCACCCCCCCCGTGATCGCCCGGTTCACGTAGAGGTTGCCGACGGGGGAGCGCTCCACCACCCGGTCCACGACCCGGGGGTTGCGGGTGAACACGCCGCCGGTGAGCGCCTGGCGGGACGCGTCGACGAGGTCGAGCGCCTCCTCCACGTCGCGGACGGGCTCCACCGTGAGGAGCGGGCCGAACACCTCCTCCCGGATCACGAGCGACGACGGCGGCAGGTCGGTGAGCACCGCCGGCGCCACGTACCACCCGGTGGCGGGCAGCGGACCGCCCTGCGCCACGACCCGGCCCTCCCGGGCGCCGCGGGCGGCGAAGCCGGCGACGCGGTCGCGGGCCTCCTCGTCGATGAGCGGCGGCACGTCGGTGGCGAAGTCCTCCGCGGGCCCTACCGCGAGCGTCTCCACCGCCCCCGCCAGGCGGCGCAGGAGGTCCGGGGCGATCGCACGGTGCACCAGGACGCGGCTCGCCGCCGAGCACTTCTGCCCCGCGAACGCGAACGCGGAGCGGGCGATCTCCGGCACCGCCTCGTCGAGGTCGGCGTCGCCGTCGACGATGATCGCGTTCTTCCCGCCCATCTCCGCCACGACGCGCTTCACGTGGCGCTGGCCGTCCGGGGTGTCGGCCGCCGCCCGCAGGATCGCGAGTCCCACCGCCTCCGACCCGGTGAACGCGATGATGTGCACGTCCGGGTGCCGGACGAGGGCGTCCCCCACGTCGCCGAACCCCGGCAGGAGCCCGATCGCGGCGGGCGGCACCCCCGCGTCGCGCAGCGCCCGCACCAGCCGCAGCCCGGAGGCGGGGGACTGCTCCGCCGGCTTCAGCACCACCGCGTTGCCGGTGGCGAGGGCGCTCGCCACGAGCCCCGCGGGGATCGCGAGCGGGAAGTTCCACGGCCCGATCGCGGCGACGACGCCGCGCGGGCGGTACCGCAGCGTGTTGCGCTCCCCCGGCACCTGGATCAGGGGGCGCCCCTCCGCCAGGGCCACGGCCTGCCAGGCGGCGTACTCGAGGTGGTCGATCGCCTCGGCCACGTCCGCGTCGGCCTCCACCCACGGCTTCGCGCACTCGCGCACCTGCAGCGCCGCCAGGGCGCGCCGGTCCGCGCGCAGGATCGCGGCGGCGCGGCGCAGCGCCGCCGCCCGCTGCGCGACCGGGACCCGCCCCCACTCGCGGCCCGCCGTC
>JBFLWO010000429.1:0-2529 GCA_040757755.1 Actinomycetota bacterium | reverse complement strand
CGCCGCTCGCGGCGCCGCTCGTCGCGCTTCTCCCGCCGCTCCCGGTCCACCGTCGCGAGCCTCTCGTCGATCTCGAGGACGCCGCGGTCGATCTCCGCGACCTCCTCCGCCCGGCGGCGCATCACCTCCTCGCCCAGGAGGTCCCGGCGGTACAGCTCGAACGCGAGGCCGCCGAGGTGGTACAGGACCTCCTGGCGGCGCTCCATCAGGCGCGCGCGCTCGCGCCGCATGCGCCCCGGGTTGAGCGGGGGAGGCGGCGGGACCTCGACCACCTCGGTCGGCTGGTCGTCGCCGGGCGGACCGGCGCCGTCCCCGGGTGGCGGCGTCGCGCTCGCGTCGCCGTCCGGCGGGATGTGGTCGGTGGCGTCTGAGGCGGGAGGCTGCATCGGCTCGGGCCGCCGGATGGTAGCCGCCCGTGTCCGCCCGCGGGAGCCGGGTGATACATCCGTGGCATCCTTCCGCCATCGCGCCGCCCGCCGACGAGCCCCTGCCCTGGTCCACCGCGCCCTTCGGGGCGGCGCTGCGCGCCGCGCTGAAGGCACGCGGGATGAGCTACCGCGACCTCGAGAGCACGTCCCTCGTGCCGGTCGGCAACCTCCACGACCACGTCAGCGGCAAGCGGCGCCCGCCCGGCGACGACCTGCTGCGGCGCATCGCCGCGGGCCTGCGCGTGGAGCCGGAGCACTTCCGCGAATACCGGGAGCGGCGCCTGCTGGAGGCCCTGCGGGACGCGCCGGAGGTCGAGATCGCCCTTTCGCGACGTGTCGCCTCGGGAACGCTCACCGCGGGCTTGACGATCGAGGACCACGCTCCCTAGACTCACCGGCGCACATCAGGAGCGGCGGAGGGACTGGCCCTGTGAAGCCGCGGCAACCAGCGCAGATGCGCCAGGTGCCAATTCCAGCAGGCTGTGCAGCCTGGGAGATGTGGATGCGCGACCGGTGTCGACCGCCGTTCAGCACCCCGCCTCCAAGGCGGGTCGAGCGAAACGGCGGACAGGGGAGACATCGGTGACGAGCTTCGAGACGGCGGCCACCGGCCTGCGCTGCAAGGAATGCGAGCGCGTCGTGGGCCTGACGGCGGCGTACGTGTGCGACTTCTGCTTCGGGCCCCTCGAGGTGCTGTACGACCTCGAGCGGATCGCGTCGCGGGTCAGCCGGGAGGCGATCGCGGCGGGCCCGCCGTCCCTGTGGCGCTACCGCGACTTCCTGCCGTGCGCCCCCGCCGACCCGTACGAGGGGCTCCTCACCGGGATGACGCCGCTGGTGCCGGCGCCCCGGCTGGCGGAGCGGCTCGGCCTGGGCGAGGTGTGGGTGAAGAGCGAGACCGCGAACCCGACGCACTCCTTCAAGGACCGCGTCGTGAGCATCGCCCTGTGCAAGGCCCGCGAGCTCGGCTTCGAGGTCGTGGCCTGCGCGTCCACCGGCAACCTCGCGAACGCCGTCGCCGCCCACGCCGCCGCCGCCGGCCTCGAGAGCTACGTGTTCGTGCCGCACGACCTCGAGGAGCAGAAGATCGTCGCCACCGGCGTCTACGGCACGCACCTCATGGCCGTCGAAGGCAACTACGACGACGTGAACCGGCTCTGTACCGAGCTCGCCGCCGACCGGCCGTGGGCGTTCGTGAACGTGAACGTCCGGCCGTACTACGCCGAGGGGTCGAAGACCCTGGCGTACGAGGTGGCGGAGCAGCTCGGCTGGAGGCTCCCCGACCGCGTCGTGGTGCCGATCGCCTCCGGGTCCCTCTACACGAAGATCCACCGCGGCTTCCGGGACCTCGTCGAGACCGGCCTCGTCAGCGGGGAGCTGCCGGTGCAGAACGGGGCGCAGGCCGCGGGCTGCGGGCCGGTGGCCGCCGCGTGGGGGGAGAGCCTCGACTTCGTGTCCCCCGTGCGTCCCGACACGATCGCGAAGAGCCTCGCGATCGGGAACCCCGCCGACGGGGTGTTCGCCCTCGACGTCGCCCGCGGCACCGGCGGCTCGATCGAGTCGGTGACCGAGGAGGAGATCGTCCAGGGCATCCAGCTCCTCGCCGAGACGACGGGGATCTTCACGGAGACCGCGGGCGGCGTCACCACCGCCGTCCTCGCGAAGCTCGCCCGGGAGGGCGTGATCGGCCGTGACGAGTCGGTCGTCGCGTACATCACCGGCGACGGCCTGAAGACCCTCGACGCGGTCGCCGACCGCGTCGTCCGCACCCCCATCAAGCCCACCGTCGCGTCGTTCGAGGCCGCCCTCGGCGACGCCCGGATCGCCGCCTGACCCCCCCGACCGCGAGGAGAGCCACCGCATGGCCGTGACCGTCCGCATCCCCCCGCCGCTCCGCCCCCTGGTGGGGGACGCCTCGCAGGTCGAGGTGGCGCCGGGCACCATCCGCGAGCTGATCGAGGAGCTCGACACCCGCCACGCGGGCTTCCGGGATCGCGTGATGCAGGACGGCGGCCTGCGCCGGTTCGTGAACGTCTTCGTCGCCGGCGAGGACGTGCGCTTCGCCCAGGGCATCGACACGCCCGTCGCGGACGGCCAGGAG